>CAYMYV010000091.1:0-7029 GCA_964394775.1 uncultured Lachnobacterium sp.
CATAGCTCTGGCGGAATATCTGCTTCTCTTTATCGATTTCCTTGATAAACGCCATCTGTTTTTTCAGACGTTCCATATCAGCTTCCTTGCCCTGCACCTTATTTTCCTGCTTCCTTCTATTTAATCTTTTTATAAGACCCTGCTGTCATATCCACTACATCCTTGACCACGAGTGTTTCGTCTTCCACCACAAACCGGATGTCATATCCGCCAAAGGTCATACCATACACATAATCCGACTTCTTATTATAAGCAGCTCTTGGGTCCTGTTGCAATACCCCTATTGCAGATTCCTGCAGATTTTTTGGAAGCCTTGCAAGCAATTCTTCCGGAAAAATAACCATTATCCGGTCGTCTTTATGCTCATCGCCAAAGCCACCGGTTGCATCCGGATGGGAATCCGTATATGGCAGGTAGGGTTTGATATCATATATTGGAGTTCCATCTAATAAATCCGCACCTGAAACCACCAGCACAGGCCCCCGTTTCTCGTCGAAATAGATTTTCTCGAGCTTTACCGAGGACAATCCGATTGCATTTGGCCTATATGGCGCTCTTGTGGCAAATACACCCTTTCGCACCCTGCCTCCAAGTCTTGGCGGTGTAACAGTAAGAGCATACCCCTCTTTCTTCGCCTTGGAAAAGTCCCAAAGCAGCCATATATGAGAAAATTCTTCTAAGCCACGTACCGCATCCATGCTGCGAAATTCCGGTTCAAATACAATCTCCCCCCGCAGCTGTGAAACCAAGCCGCTTTGTCTTGGAATACCAAATTTATCCTGGAATTCTGTATGAATTCTTGCTATTATAATCAATTCTGACATAGCTATTTCCTCTTACGCTTGGCAGAAGCTTTTTGTAAAGCCAACTTACGTCTTGCAATATCCTCTCGAATGAGACGATAAAATGCTGCTGATAAAGGTACTGCAATTAGCATTCCTCCAATACCAAGCACGCCTCCGCCAATTGTGATTGCTGTCAACACCCAGATACCCGGAAGCCCAATGGATTTACCTACCACTCTTGGATAAATCAGGTTGCCCTCTATCTGTTGAAGAACTACGATAAATACTAAAAACTCTACTGCAAGCAGCGGGTCCGTTGTAAGCATCATTACTGCACCAACAATCGCACCAATGTATGCACCTGCAATTGGAATAAGCGCTGTAAATCCAATAAACACACCTATCATTACAGCATATGGGAATTGGAATATCAGCATACCAATCACACAGAGGAAGCCAAGAATAACTGCTTCTGTCACCTGACCCACAATAAAGCTGTGGAAGCTTTCATCCAATACCTTCACCACATAGAAAATCTTTTCTGCTTTCTTTGGAAGATAGATTCTAATAATTTGTCTGCACTGTGCACCTAATTTTTCTTTTCCAATCAAAACATAAAGCGAAAAAACAAATGCCACCACTATATTTACCAGCATGCTAAATACACTTCCAACCGCAGAAACAATAGACTCCACAGCTCCACCAACACTATTTAACACAGATGAAATCATATTCTCTACTTCTTCTGAAATAGAAGAAAAATCAAACTCCTGTATGGATGGGAAATAGCTTGTAAGCTCTTCTTCTCCAATGAAGTCTACAACCCAGTCTACTGCTGCAGGAATCATACCAATGAAGGATGCAATACAGTTAATCAGCTCTGGCAGCACAAGATTGACCACCAAAAAAACAATGCCTAACAGACTTAAAAAAGCAAAAATAATACAAACCACCCGCTTGATTTTCAGTGCCACCTTTACCTTAAACAGTCGGTCATACCATCTCTCATAAAAATTCATAAGAATATTAATCACATATGCCATAATGCAGCCCAGAAAAAGTGGAACAGCTGCACTAAAGGCAAGTCCAACGATTCCTTCCAGAGCCGGCCAATACCTTACTGCCAGAAAAAGAACAAATAAACCACCTGCGAACCATATAATTTTCTTTAAATCCTTATCTAATTCTTTCATCTAACTACCTCAAAATATGAAACCGCGCCCCATAAGGCGCGGCCACTTTGAAACTATACTCCCAGGTTCGTCTCAAATTCCTTTATTAACTGTGCCTGATATTCTGCATCAAAGGTTCCATCTAATAATTTCGGGAATGCTTCGTTTCGAAGACGTTCCCAGCTATATCCTTCTTTTCCGACAAGAATCGGATAATACCATACGCCATTCTTTACAGCTGCGTCACGGTCTCCCGGGGCATCGCCTACCATAAGAATTTTTTCCTTGTCATATCCCTTTTTCACCATTTCGCTAATACAGTATGCTTTTGAACCGGCCTCCTGACATAAAAGAACCCGACAATCTTCCTTGAGCTCATGCTTTGTCCATTCTGCTTCAACTGCTTCTCCGTTTGCAGAGGATACTGCCGCAAGATCTGCCCGCTTGCACATCTCATCCATAGTAGCCTTTACGTTATCAAATGGCTTATCTTCTGCCGGAAGATTGTTGATTGCTCTGTTCGTACGCACACTCCAAATCAATGCCTTTTCTACACATTCGCTATTACTTTTCTGTGTAAGCGCCATAAGTGCAGGATTAGACAGCTCCTTTGCTTCATCTGTCCATGTAACAAACTCTTCTAATCCCTCAAAATGGCAGCCTCTTTTTTCCATTTCTACCAGAGCCATTGCAAGACCTTTAAAACGGTTAATACCTCTTGTAATGGAATACAGATTGATATCTAACCATAGCTTCATACACTCTTCATATCTATCAGCTAATCCATAAGTGCAAATCCACTGTGGTCCAAAGCACTCTCTATGCTTGATTTCCATTGTATCCATGGCACATCCGTCACTATCGACACACACCATATATTCACTTTGCTTTATAAAATCAAAACATCCCATCATACCTCTTCCTCCTTGGCATTCTTCTTATAGATTTTACCATTGAACTATATTTGATTCAACAGGAAAACATTCTTTTCAAAAAAACTTATCTTTCTTGTATGCAAGCCATTGACAACCCTAATTTAGAAGCTATAATTTATTTAAAGTCTAAATTACAAAAGAATTAGAGGAAAAAACTATGTCATACAAGCATACCGCCACATGTGATGGCGTATATGAAGAATTAAAGGAAAAAATCCTTCATCTGGAGCTTCCACCAGGGTCATCTATCAGCGAGATTGATACCGCAGAAAAATACAACATTAGCCGTACTCCTGTCCGTGATGCATTCAAGCGTTTAGAACGCGAAGGACTTTTGGAAATCCGACCACATATCGGCACCTTCATTTCTCTCATTGATTTGAACGCTGTGTCTGATGTTTTATATGCCCGTCAGGTATTAGAATATGCGGTCCTTTCTGATTTATCACAGATGTATGATAAATCTCAGGATTTACGCATCCGTCTGCTACTTCAGCAGCAAAAGGCCTTGCTGGAATCCGACATCGAGGACATTGAAGAGTTAAGCCGTGCATTTATCAAATGTGATAATGAATTTCATGCTGCGCTTTTCGAAGCCGCCGGCAAAAAAAATATTACACATTTTTTAACCTCCTTCAACTGTCAGTATGAACGTTTTCGTACCTTCATAAACTTCTCCGGCAAAGACGACCTGAAGAAATTATATGAGACACACGTAAAAATCTGGGAGCTTGTTACCAACAAGGACCTTGAAGGACTCAAGGATTGCCTGAATCACCACCTCTACGATGGTTTCAGTGCAAGCAGCAACATCGTAAGCAAATACCCGGAATATTTCAAGGAAATTCACTAAATAAAAGATACCCCGCCTCATCACTATATAACCTACATTCTTCTCAATCGTAGCGAAAATCGACGATTAAAGGTTATATCGTGATGAGGCGGGGCTTTTTCATTGTTTTGAATTTCTTTACAAATTATTCGGTTGTAGTTGGTTCTTTGATTTGCGCGTTATATACAGCCTCATCAAATCCATATTCGAGGATTCCCTCTGAATATGTAAATAATGCTTTGACATAAGACTTCATCGCGCTGACATACTCATCGGAAACCTCTTCTTCCGTTCGATAGGTCAACTTCTTGCTGGAAGCATCATAAATTACAGAATCCGTAATGAAGCTTCTGTTAGAGAACACAACCAGGGATGGACTATCCGATAACATATCATTGCCCGGATACAATCTGGAATCATATTCAAATCCAAATAGATTCAAAATCGTTGGAAGAAGATCCATTGCGCTACATGTTTTTTCAACTGTAATTGTTTCCATAGCACTATTCCACATGATTAAGCAGTTCTTCTGCATATCAATATCGCTTAAATTTGTACCGGTAACTGCTTCCATCTCTGCTTCCGGATCTGTAAATCCATATGGATAATGGTCCGCACTTAAAACGATTACTGTAGAATCTAATTTTCCGGCTAATTCTAACTGCTCTACCAAATAAGCCATCGCTTTCTCCAGCTCAAGGTTACATGCAATATAAGCCTTCATTTCATCAGAATAACCCAAATGCGCTACCAGCTCTTTATTATTACTTGACATTTTGTTTCCAACGAATGTATATGCCGCATGACCGGATACCGTCATATAGTAGGTATGGAAACGTTCATCGTCAATCCATTCCGGAACAGTTGCAACCATCATCTCATAATCGGATGCCGGCCACGCATTCGAAATCTCAAAAATCTTATCACCCCACTCTGATTTTGAGCATTTTCCAAGCTTTGCAGCTTTAAAATCATATCCAAGGTTTGGATGGGTAATATATCTGTCATAATATGACAGTGAGTTGTTGTGGTACGCATAGCTCTTTACACCCTCTGCTGCAAAGTATGCAGGTAAAGAATAAGGATATGTGTTATCCTGCGAACGACGGAAGCTGTGCTGACCATCCGGAATCTGACCAAATAGGTTTACATACTCACCATCTGATGTACTTGTCTGCCACAATGGAATATAATAATCTTCTACAACAATACCGCTATGAATCATCTTGTACAGGGTTGGTGTAAGTTCTTCACTTACCGCATACTGTGAAAAGCCCTCCGCAGTAATGTAAATCAGGTTGTAGCCCTCAAACATTCCTGTATATTCATTTTTATTGCTTGGGGTCATAGCCTGCATGGTTTCTGCAAGCTTATCAATATTTTTATTTCCCGCTGCCATTAATGCATCAAAATCAATATTCAATATATTCGGCGAGGTATCAATTACAGGGCCCGGCTCCGTACTTTCTATTTCGGTTTCACTTCCAATTTCCGTATTGCTGTCAATTTCTGTTCCGGTCACTGTTTCACTATTTCCGGTATTTCCGGTATTTCCGCCTAAAGTTGGCATTCCACCAATGATTTCACCTATATCATCTTCTCTTTCCACCAAAGCATCTCCTAAAAACTGACGCTGCACAAGGGAAAGCATACCATAGTCTCTTGCAATATTTTCCGGCGCATACATTCCCTGATACTCTTCATAAAATTCTGTATTCATACTATAGCCTAGCATAATGATGAGCGCAGAAAGTGAAGTACCAATCACCGCAATCAAAATAGATTGAACTCTTTTTCTGGTGCGGTATTTCTTCATTCTAAAGAAACCCCGATGCAACAGATATCCTAATACTCCAAATGGAATCGCCATAATAATCAATGGGAAAATACTTGTAATAATTCCGTCAAGTGCTACAGACCAGAAGTCTGTCAACGCATCTCCGCCTGTTGTAAGCGCGGTTTCGAATAACAATGGGCGTGTAAAAATCTGAGAATATACCAGTTCCACAGCAAACAATAGGAAATTAATGGATGTAAATATCCATGTGATGGCAATGTTAATATTTCTCTTTTTGAAACAGCCTACCAGACATGTTTCAATAGCAGCCACTGCTATGGCAACCGGAAGCATCAGCATCGGATTCACTCCTACCAAGCCATATACCGCGATATGGAAAACACCCTCTAAAAATAATAACGACAACAAGAAAAACAAAAATATCTTATGCACTATCTTACACTCCTTAATTTACATACGCATAATAACTTACACTAAACCTTATATTAACATATTTTACTATCATATATCTACAATTTTCGACATATTTTTCTTAAGTTTTTTTAAATATTATTCATAAATTTTCCATAGATTTTCTCACAAAAAAAATTGTATCTATATTTAGAATGTGGTATACTTTTTAATATTTTTATTAATCTATTTATTAAAGAGGCGTGATTATGAGAATCGGTTTTGACAATGAACAATACTTAAAGACACAGTCTGAACACATTAGAGATCGTATCTCTAAGTTTGATAACAAGCTCTATCTTGAGTTCGGCGGAAAACTCTTCGACGACTACCACGCATCCCGCGTGCTTCCTGGTTTTGCCGCTGATAGTAAGCTTCAGATGCTGCTTCAGCTTTCCGACCAGTCAGAGATTGTTATGGTTGTAAACGTAGAGGATATCATCAAAAATAAAATTCGCGAGGATTTGGGCATCAGCTATGATGATGACGTTGTTCGTCTCATCGACGCCTTCCGCACCAAAGGGCTCTATGTAGGAAGTGTAGTCCTTACACGTTACACAGAGCACCATGCCGTTACACATTTCCAGAAACGCTTAGAATCACTCGGTGTCAAAGTATATCATCATTTCACAATACCGGGATACCCAACCAATGTATCCCAAATTGTTAGCGACGAGGGCTTTGGGAAAAATGACTATATCGAGACCTCCCGCCCATTGGTTGTCGTCACTGCCCCGGGACCGGGAAGCGGAAAAATGGCTACCTGTTTATCACAGCTGTTCCACGAGCACAAGCGTGGCGTGAACGCCGGATATGCCAAATTCGAGACCTTCCCAATCTGGAATCTGCCTCTTGACCATACCGTAAACTTAGCTTATGAAGCTGCAACGGCAGATTTGAATGACGTCAACATGATTGACCCATTCCACTTAAAGGCGTATGGCGTCACAACGGTAAACTACAATCGTGATGTAGAGATTTTTCCTGTGCTCAATGCCATTTTTATGAAAATCTATGGTACAAGCCCATATGCATCTCCTACCGACATGGGTGTCAA
>CAYMYV010000091.1:7039-8056 GCA_964394775.1 uncultured Lachnobacterium sp.
TGGCAGGAAACTGTATCGTAGATGACGAGGCCTGCCGTGAGGCTTCTCGTCAGGAAATCATTCGTCGATACTACAATGCTTTGGTAGGCTTTGCAGATGGCACACGTACCGAAGAAGAATTAGGTAAGATAGAGCTTTTGATGAGTCAGGAGAATCTGTCTGTGACTGACCGCCACGTGGTTCCGCCGGCAAGAAGCCGTGCAGAGGCAACCGGTGTTGCTGCTGCAGCAATCGAGCTTTCCGATGGCAGAATTATCACAGGCAAGGCAGGCGCACTCCTTGGGTCTAGCGCTGCGGTTCTTATGAATGCATTAAAGGAGCTGGCAGGCATTCCACACGAGCAGTTGATTCTTTCACCAGAATCCATTGCCCCAATTCAAACATTAAAAACACAGTACCTTGGAAGCAAAAATCCTCGTCTTCATACAGACGAAGTGCTAATTGCGCTATCAGCAACTGCTGCAGATACCGAGGAAGCAGCCCTTGCGTTAGAACAGCTTCCAAAGCTTCGTGGTTGTCAGGTACACTCCACCGTTATGCTATCCTCTGTTGACCTTAAGGTCTTCAAGAAGCTAAAGTGTGACGTTACCTGCGATGCAAAAACTGAGTAGCTTTATTTTTATTAATTGTCAGGAGGGAAAATATGGCAGAAGTAATTTTGACAAAGGAAAATTTTACAGCAGAAGTAATAAATAGTGATATTCCGGTGCTTGTAGATTTCTGGGCAACATGGTGCGGTCCTTGCATGATGTTATCCCCAGTGATTGAAGAGATTGCAAAAGAATTTGATGGAAAAATCAAGGTAGGAAAGGTAAACGTAGATGAGCAGAATGAATTGGCTATGCAGTATCGCGTTGCCAGCATTCCAACACTGATGCTTTTTAAGAACGGAGAGCTTGCAAAAACCTCCGTAGGCTTTACACCTAAGAATACAATCATTGAAACCTTTGAATTAAACGCATAATAAAAAAGCGTCATTCTGACGCTTGCAAGTTCGCAAGCGAACTTGGGAATTGA
>CAYMYV010000092.1:0-8052 GCA_964394775.1 uncultured Lachnobacterium sp.
AGAGCGCCTGCAATGACTGCGTCAATCATGCCCTGGTCTTCACTGACAGGAATAAATGCACCACTTAAGCCACCTACATAGGAGGAAGCCATGATGCCACCCTTCTTTACCTGGTCGTTTAGAAGCGCAAGGGCTGCGGTTGTACCAGGTGCTCCGGCATATTCCAGACCTATTTCACAAAGAATGTCTGCAACACTGTCACCAATTGCCGGTGTTGGAGCCAGAGAAAGGTCAATAATACCAAATGGAATTCCAAGCTTCTTGGAAGCTTCTTTTGCAACAAGCTGACCTACACGGGTTACCTTGAATGCGGTCTTCTTGATGGTCTCGCAAAGTACCTCAAAGCTTTCGCCACGAACCTTTTCCAATGCAGTCTTAACTACACCAGGTCCACTTACACCTACATTGATGATAGCGTCAGCTTCTGTAACGCCGTGGAATGCGCCTGCCATAAATGGATTGTCATCCGGAGCATTACAAAATACTACGAATTTCGCACAGCCAAGGGAATCATTCTCCTTGGTAAGCTCTGCGGTCTCTTTTATCATCTCACCAATTAGTCGAACGGCATCCATGTTGATACCGGTTTTGGTAGAGCCAACATTTACAGAGCTGCATACCAATTCGGTAGAAGCCAAAGCCTGTGGAATCGAACGAATCAGGTTCTCTTCCGCCGGTGTCATACCCTTTGATACGAGGGCAGAATAGCCACCGATAAAATTGACACCTACCGTATGAGCTGCTCTATCGAGAGTCTTTGCGATAGTCACAAAATCCTCCGGTGATTTACACGCAGCACCACCCACCAATGCGATTGGCGTTACAGAGATACGCTTGTTTACAATCGGAATCTGATAATCTCTTTCGATTTCCTGACCTGTTTTTACAAGGTCCTTTGCTACTGTTGTGATTTTGTTATAGATATTTTCATTTAATTTATCTAAATCGGAATCGATACAATCCAAAAGACTGATACCAATGGTAATGGTACGAACGTCTAGGTTCTCCTTCTCAATCATATGGTTGGTTTCGATTACTTCCCAGTTACTAATCATGATACTTCATATCTCCTTTAATACATTGTTCAAACTGCTTCCAAGCATTTACCGGATAAAATAGTCGAAAATGCTTATGTTTTTGCAGTTCAAATTATATTCTATGCATCATTTCAAAAATCTCTTCTCGCTGGCATTTTACAGAAACACCAAGGCCTTTTCCTACTTTTTCCAAATCCTCGGAAACGACAGCAAACTCCTTCGCTGATTTTGACAAATCAACAATCATCATCATGTTGAAATATCCGGATACGATGGTCTGCGAGATATCAAGAATGTTGATTCCATTTTCTGCAAGATAGGTACATACCTTTGCGATGATACCTACGGTGTCTTTTCCTAATACTGTGATAATAACTTTGTTCTTTTCCATAACCTTTTCGTCCTTTCTTCGCCTTCGAACGCTATATCGAAGACACATTATCATATAAAACCTCTTTTACACTATACTCGGATTCTCGGCGAAACAGTATCTCTTTTTGCCACATACAATGGAAAATCCTCCGCCTTATACGGATTATCACCCATGGTAATCTCAAGTCGTACTGCTTCGTATGCCAATCTCTCATAATTGTTTTCCTTGCTGAGATGTCCCAACATAATTGACTTGAAATTGTCGTGCAGAATCTGGCACAACAGCTGTCCACTACGTTCATTAGAAAGATGTCCTCTGTCACCAAGGATACGCTGCTTCAATGGATACGGATAGGTTCCCATCTGAAGCATATTCACATCATGATTGGCTTCTAATAATAATGCATCAAGCTCCTGCAATTCGTCAATGATACTTTGGTCATAGGTCCCAAGGTCTGTAATGACTGCAACTGACTTGTCATCATTTGTAATTCGGTATGCAACCGGGTCGGCTGCATCATGGGATATATGGATTGGTTTTATTGTAAGCTCTCCAATCTGAAACTCTTTCCCCGGTGCAATTACATGAAAAAGGTCTGTGTCAATATTCCCAACGGATCTGGTATGTAAAATGGCATCCATGGTCCCTTGCGTGGTGTACAAGGGAATTTCATATTTTCTAGCCAGAACACCAAGACCACCGATGTGATCGATGTGTTCATGGGTAATCAGAATTCCCTGCATATCGCTTGTGGTTAAATCAAACTCATTTAACCCACCTTCTATGCGTTTGCCACTGATTCCTGCATCAATGAGCACATGGGTATTGTCACTTCCCACGCAGATGCAGTTTCCACTGCTGCCACTTGCAATACTACATAATTCTAACATCATCTATTAATTCTCTTTCCAATACAGCTCCACCTTGTCACCATGTGACAGCACTTCTGTAAACTGTGCTTCACGCCCATTTACAAGAGTTGCAATCGCACGACCTCTGCTTTGTGTCAGGTCAAAAGTGATTCTGTCAAAAATATCTACAAATATATATTCATCTTTTCCGGTAAGTGGCACCGGTTCACCGTTTACGAAAACAACAATTTCTTTTCCCGTCATAGCAGGCTCTTCTGCTACATAGGCAGTTGCGCTTTCATCTGTTGCGTCATATGCATTTGCTGCCGCCTGTGCCATCTCCTGCGCATGCCAAGGTGCGGTGTTTGCCTGCTGCACTGCCTGTGCATCGGAAGATAAATTCTGTACGCCCTCTGGAAGATTCATTACCGGCGCCCTGTACTCATATGGCTCATCTGCTACGCCAAAGGATAACACGGTCCACTCAATAGAAAAGTTCTCATATACCAGGGTATCAAAATCGGCTTCTCTATTATTTACCAGAATTTCTCTATCCATGTCAACCTCTACATCCATAAATTCAGCCACCTGACCCACGGTATAGAAGCTTCTTGTTTCAACCACGTCGCCCTCTTTAATCTGGTAAGAGCCTGGTTCCAGACTGCCATTTACCTGCACGAATTTTGGACAGGTAACCATTTTTCCATTTACCACAAAGCCAACCGTTGCATTGGTATATTCATCCAGCTGACTCACCGTATAGACCGCGTCCTCACCTACAGTAGATGGTTCAATGATAATTTCGCAGTTTGGCTCCAATGGAGTGTTGATATGTGCCGGTTTTCCATTCATCGTAACCACTGCGGCTTCCCCGGCCTCGCCTCTTGCAATACGGCTTGCACCATTCACGGTAAAGTTAATCGCTGCACCGCGTTTTGGGAAAATCTGTTCATTTGGAAAGCCTGCTGCAAGCGCAGCATCTACGATGGTCAAATGATTATTGTCATATAATTTCAAGCGCTCGCCATTAAAACGAACCATGATAAAGTTATTTTTCTGCTCATAGTAATTCAGGCAGATACCGATTGGGGTAACAAGAAGTGGGTCCTTCTTGATATCTGTCTGCTGGAAGTTCACTTCCTTTAATACCTCTTCGCCACGAAGCGCCACACGTTCCTTTGGCAAATCCAAATGCTGTGCCAGAGCTTCCGTAAAACCGTGGATTTTACCACCACCACCTACAACAAAGCACGCACTTACGGATTTATTACCATTTAATTCCTTGATTTTGGCAGCAATTTCTGCGGTAATCTTGTCAACTGTAGACGCAACGAGCTCCCACAGCTCTGAAGATGGAATGGTATGAGGAATACTCATAATATCCTCGTATGTAATCTCTGTCTTAAAGGTAGAATCCAGCTTCATGTTTTCTGCGGTTTTAAAATCCACCAGATAATGCTGTACAATCACCTCTGTCAGTTCATCCCCTGCATATGGAATCATGCCATAGGCAATGATACTTCCGTCCTTTGTAATGGAAATATCACTTGTACCCGCTCCCACATCCACAAGGGCAATGTTTAACATACGGAAATTTTCCGGAATTGCCACATTAATTGCAGCAATCGGCTCTAAGGTCATATTTGCAACTGCAAGCCCTGCCTGTCCTACAGCAGAATATAAGCCGTCCACTACGTCCTCCGGAAGGAAGGTTACAATAATATCACAGCCAATCTTATTTGCCTTATGTCCCTCTAAGCTGATAAAAAGCTCATCGTTTAAATAATATTTTACAACCGAATATCCGACACAGTAGAATTTGTAGCGAGTGTCGTTCTTTTCCTTTAATTCCTCCTGTGCTTTTTCCACGCCAAGCAAATGCAGGGTATGAATATCCTCTCCCGGAACAACTGTCTCTTCGGGATATTCAACCTCTACATGGGTCGTTACGGTTTTTAACACACGACCGGCAGCAGCGATGCATACTTCACTTAACTGTCCGCCAATCTGCTTCTCCAATTCTACCTTTACGTTATTAATTGTACGTGCTACACGGCCAATATCGTGAATCTGTCCGTCCAGCATGGCTCTTGTCTCATGCTCCTTGATATACTGTGCAATTACAGTAAATTTCTCATCTTCCGTACGATATCCTACGGTACCAACGACATTTCGTGTACCAATATCCAGACCAAATACATTACTCATCGCTTTTTCTCCTTAAAGCATTTTCTATTTGTTGAAAAGTCTCTTCCAAATCACCATTGTTGTCTATCACAACCTGCGTATGTGCCCGGAAGTCCTCTTCTTTTAACTGACTACCAAAAATCTGATTGATTTTCTCCTGCGAATATCCTCGGGATTCCACCAAACGCTTCCGCCTATTTTCTTCGTTGGTATAAATATACCAAAGTTCGTCACAAAGTTCATCATATTTTTCTTCAATCAGGAGTGCCGCCTCTAATACCAGCAAATCCAGCTCTTTTTTTTGTAACTCTGTCTCATAGAGACCTCGGACATATTCCTTGACTGCCGGATGCACGATAGCATTCATCTTCTTACGCTTCTTCTCATTGGAAAAAATCACAGCTGCCAGCTTGCCTCGGTCAAACGGCCGGGCCTGCACATGTGTGCGTCCTGCGCCACTTACATTCTGCCCTTGAAAAGCGTCTTTGCTATAGAAAGCATCCTCGCTATAGAAAGAGTCCCCCTCACAGAAAATATCCTCACCCCGGAAGCCTGCTACAATTTTCTCGTAGCAGTCCGTTCCCGGCTCCATAAGCCTATGGGCAATCTCATCTGCCAGCAGCACCTTCGTATTCGGTTTATCCGCAAGGTAGGATAGGATGGCGGATTTTCCCGCTCCTACACCACCTGTTATCCCTATGAACCTCATATACACTCCATTCCTAAAGCCTAATCAAAGGTTTGCAAAGGTCTTGCAAAGGCCTTCCATTAGTGTGCATCATACCAGTTTAGTCCCCACGCGGTTCCCACCTCTAAGGATACGCGAAGCTCGGCTGCGTCATGCATCTCCTCTTCCAAAAGAGCAATGACTGCTTCCTTTTCGGATTCCTTGGTTTCAATCAACAATTCATCGTGTACCTGCAAAATCAATCTGGACGCAAAGCCCTCCTTGATTAATCGGTCATGCACCCGAATCATGGCTATCTTAATAATATCCGCAGCGGTTCCCTGAATTGGTGCATTCATAGCCACACGCTCTCCAAACTGCCGCTGCATGAAGTTGCTGGACGTCAGCTCCGGAATCGGACGAATACGACCATAAATGGTAGAGGTTTTTCCGGTTTCCTTTGCATCTGCAACTGTCCGGTCAATGAATTCCTTAATCTTTGGATAGGTTTCAAAATAGCGGTCAATATATTCCTGCGCTTCTTTTCTACCAATATTCAAATCCTGGCTCAGTCCAAAAGCACTGATTCCATATACGATACCGAAGTTTACTGCCTTCGCGTTGCGGCGAAGCTGTGGTGTCACCTCTTCTAATGGCACATTAAATACCTGTGAAGCGGTAGTGCTGTGAATATCCTGTCCGCTGTTATAGGCCTCAATCAGCTTCTCATCACCGGACATATGCGCTAAGATACGAAGCTCAATCTGTGAATAATCCGAATCCACAAACACATTGCCCGGCATTGGATGGAATACCTTGCGGATTAATCGTCCAAGCTCAATTCGAATTGGAATATTCTGCAGGTTCGGTTCTGTACTGCTAAGTCTTCCTGTCGCAGTAATTGTCTGATTGAAGCTTGTATGAATCTTACCATTTGCGTCAATAAAGTTTGCCAAACCATCTGCATACGTGGATTTTAATTTCGTAAGCTGACGATATTCCAAAACATCGGATACGATTGGATATTCTCCTGCCATTTTCTCCAATACATCTGCGGAGGTGGAATATCCGGTTTTGGTTTTCTTGCCATTTGGCAGTCCCAGCTTTTCAAACAGAATCACTCCGAGCTGCTTCGGAGAATTGATATTGAATTCTTCTCCGGCTGCTTCGTGGATTTTCTGCTCTAATTCTATTATAGAGCCCTCTAACTGATGTCCGTATTCCTTCAGACCCGAAGCATCAATACAGATTCCCTCTTTTTCCATATCATAAAGTACAAAAACAAGTGGCATTTCCATCTCATAAAAAAGCCTGTCCATACCCTGTTCCTTTAAGGCCGCAAGCAAAATGTCTTTTGCCTTCCATGCCACGTATGCTGTGTAACAAGCCAGCTTGCACGCATCATCCTTTAATTCTTTCTCGGTTGGCACCATAAGTCCCAGATAATCCTTGGCGATATCGTCATAAGGATATTCACCCTTAATTGGATTCAGAAGATATGCTGCAATCGTTACGTCAAAATAGTGGTTTCTCTCAATAAGATATGCATCCCACTCCTTTGACATATCTCTATCCTCCCAGAACCTCATAAGAGAAAGCTGGGATTTTAAATCCATGGCAATCCATGTAGTATTTTCCGCTTTTTTCATAGCATCCAGCAAAAATGCACTGCTAATCTCCTGACCAGTTACGATGTGATAAATTGCTTCCTCTCCATAGCACAGGGTAAGTGCAGAAAAAGCATTTGTCTCTGTCATCGCAAACAGGCTAATCTGTCCGTCAGCTTCGATATTTTCTCCCGCATTTTCGGAAGGAGTGATGCAAAATGCTACATCCTTTCCTTTGATTTCGCGGAAAATACGCTCTACCTCTTTTCTATTTCGAACAGATGCAAAGGACTCTTCCACATTGCTCTTTGGAGCTTCAATCGTAAAACGTGACAACATATTCTTAAATTCCAGCTGTTTACACAGCAGGTACGCATCCTCTGTATAAAGAGACTGAATGCTCTCCAAACGTGCCTTCTCAAAAGAAAAAGCAACCGGCTCCCCGGTAACCGGCGCATCGGTAATAATGGTTGCCAGCGTTTTGCTCATAACTGCCTGTTCCCAGTATTCAACAATATTTTTACCGGCACGAGGTGGTTTTACCTCGTCTGCATGCGCATGCACTTCTTCGATACTCTTATACTGTTCAATCAGCGCTGATGCTGTCTTTTCACCGATTCCCGGAACACCCGGAATATTATCCGAGGCATCACCCATTAAGGCTTTTACATCAATGAATTCCTTTGGTGTAACCAGATATCGGGCTACCACATCCTTCGCATAGTAATTCTCGATTTCCGTTCCTGTTTTCTTGGTCTTTGGAATTCGAATCTGTACATGGTCGGTCGCCAGCTGCAACAGGTCGCGGTCACCGGACACTACGGATACTTCCATTCCCTGTGCCTCTCCCATACAGGAAATGGTTCCAAGCAGGTCGTCTGCTTCAAATCCCGGCAATTCCACAATTGTTACACCCATTGCTTTAAGCATTTCCTTCATAATCGGGACCTGCTGACGGAGTTCATCTGCCATCGGCTTACGTGTTCCTTTGTATCCATCAAACATCTCATGCCGGAAGGTTGGCGCTTTTACGTCAAAAGCCACTGCAAGGTAGTTTGGTTTTTCTTCATCTAAAATTTTAAACATAATATTCAAAAAACCATATACTGCATTGGTATGCACACCTTGGGAATTGGTAAGGTCCGGCAATCCAAAAAATGCTCTATTTAAAATACTGTGTCCATCGATAAGAACTAGCTTTTCGCTCATGAAAAATACATCGTTTCTACTTTTCCAAAAACTCTATGGAATCTTGAAAACGTCCTCTCTATTTTAATTACTCACCTTAAATGGCTCTGGTGTACTCCTTCAGCCATACCGCTTCCTCTTC
>CAYMYV010000093.1:0-3924 GCA_964394775.1 uncultured Lachnobacterium sp.
TATATGCCGGAATATTTTGAGGAGCAGATGGCACTGTTTGACCGGATTGGCATTGACTATATGATTATGGGTCAGCATTTTTTGCAGAGTGAGCAAAAAGGCCCATATACAGGTACGCCAACCGAAGATGAGGGATTTATGATGGCATATGTAGACCGTGTTATTGAAGGAATGAAAACCGGGCGTTTTATGTACCTTGCACATCCGGATTTGATTCATTACAAGGGAGAGGATGCGTTATACGAGCGCGAGATGGTTCGTATGTGTCAGGCACTAAAGGATATGAATATTCCGTTGGAAATTAATCTGTTAGGCTTGCTGGGGGGAAAGCATTATCCGAGAGAACGCTTCTGGGAGATTGCAGGAAAAGTGGGAAATGAGGTCATTCTTGGAATTGATGCTCACTGGACGGAGCAAATCGGAGAAATGAGCAGCTATCAGAAGGGATTAGAGCTGGTAGCGCGTCATGGGTTGAGGTTGCTTGATGCTATGTAAATATGTAGCAATTTGTCAATTCAAGTTTTAGAAAGCACCTTTTGACACCCGGGTCCTATAAGGTAAAAAAACACACCTTGGTATATAGCACCTTGGTGTGGAACATGCTTGCTTCCATAGGAAGCTTATTTATATAAGGGGAATAAAGGAAAGGGTTTTATATAAAAAGTGTTTATCACTTGTTTACAAACGAATAATAACATGGTATTTTTGAATATACAAGTGGTATTAATTGTAGAGCAAAAATGACCATGTTTTTTTATTTGGGAGAAGGGTATGGAGCGTTTGAATATATTCACTTTGAATTTTTCTGTAGAAGAGCTGAGAGAGGTTCATTGTTTAAGGGAATATGAATTGCAGGAATTTGAGATTGATATGCAGGATAGAAGTAATCTGGAGGCGACTGGGCCTGCAATTTTTGTGATGAGAAATCCGAGCACCAGTACAAAGCTGTGGGAGTATATTCGAATGGTCCGTGCGAGAAAGATGAATGCGGCATTTTTGCTGTTAATATCAAAGCAGGATTTTGCATTATTATATGGGGCGTGCCAAAATGGAATTACTGCCGTGTTACTGGAACCGGCCTCACGCAATGAATGGGAGGAGCAGATGAAGCGATGCCTAAGCCGCCTTGCGGAGGTAACGCAAAGTCTGAAGGACCGTGCACAGCTGGAGGCTTATGAATATGAAAAGCAGCACAAGATTATGGAACGTCTGCTTTCAAACATTTTGGAGAAACCACAAGAGGTGGAGCTGCTTCTTCCGGAGATTAACAGACGCTACAATACAAAGCTGGGAGAAGGGCAATATCAGGTCTTTATTATCAATGTCAACCAATATGAATTATGTAGTAAAACCTCTCATTTTTTAAAGGAGGTTACTTTGCATGCCATTCACACTCTGGGGCTGGCGGAGGAAATTATCCTGGGGTATATGGAACGGTATGGTCTCATAGGAATTGTTTATTATGGTAAGGATATTCCTTATGAGGATAGAAAAAGCGAATATCTGCGCCTTTGGAAAACGATTATGAGTATGCAGGAGTACTACGGCGAATTTTTGATTACCATAGGGGTTGGAAATGTGGTAGAAGGTATTGCAAAGGTGTCACAGTCTCTTCGGCAGGCCGATTTTTCGCAGGAATATCGTATGATAAAGAAGGAATATGTATTATTTGTAGAAGAGCTTCCGAAGCCAAAGCCTCTTGAGGCATATGTATCGGAAAGACGATTAAAGGAATTACTCCGATATGTGGCGCTTGGAGATGTAAGACATGTAAACAGCTGGTTTTTGGAATTTCATCAGAATATAGAACCAAAATTTATGGAATATCCACCTGCGTTTGGAAAATTCGTGTGGGCAGTGTACCATTTGTGCCAGCAGATGCATGCGGGAATTTTTCCGGAGTGGAAATTTTTAAAGCTCCAGCATATTTTTGATGGAATTGAGCGCATTCGGGAATTGGAAATCATATTACTTGAGATCTGTCATATGATGCAGCAGGATATACAGGGGAATCAGGATGTGGCAACGCAGGCGATTGCCTATATGAAGGTGCATTATGCGGAGCCAATCAATTTGGATTATATGGCGGAAAAGTGTGGACTTAGTACAAGCTACTTTAGTAGAAGGTTTAAGGAACAGACAGGAGAAAAATATATTGATGTATTGACGGATATTCGTGTCCGTGAAGCAAAACGTTTGCTTGGAACCACCAATATGTCAGTGGCAGAGATTGTAGAAGCGGTAGGATATTGTGATGATAAGCATTTCAGGCGTGTTTTTCATAAGCTTACGGGTGTAAATCCGTTGGAATATAGGAAGAAGATACGAAAAGAAAATAAATTGTCAGAAAACAATATATAATTTGAACAAAAATACCAAATAATTTAAAAATAATTTAAAATTTTTAGAAAATAATAGTTGACAGATGCAAATTGATGTGCTATATTAAGCTTAACAAAAGGAAATACAACTCACCGAAGCGGTGACGAGAAAGCCGCTTGATGAAATCTAAGAAATGGAGGTACGGTCCAAAAGGAACAGCAGATTGGTAAGAAGCAACCCTAGCACACCATATTACATCAGGAAACCAGTGGCAATATAAGAGAAAAGGAGAGATGGATAGAGCTCCGGAACAAAGAAGAACAATTAGAAGAAAGGTAAAGATACGGAGTCATTCCTAAAAGGTCATTTCGGTAAACAGTAGATAAGAATATGGAACGAAACAAAATTAGCGAATTGTGAGGTACAAACCGTTGGAATTTGAAATAACTATAGTATAGGCGCCGTCTGAAACATTGCGAATTCAGATGGCGTCTATTTTTGTGCGTAGGGATACAAAGGGCATAGTGTACAAAAGTTTCGAAGGTTTTCTGTGAGATTTGCCACATGGCATTTAACCACAATATATTGTATAATAGTACTTGATTTGGGACAAAACATTGTTTTTTGTACGTTTTATACAGAAGAGGAGAATTAGTATGTCAAGAGAAGTATTAGACGATGTGATGATCAAGGGCGCGTGCCAGGGAAAAGCTGATGCAATTGTAAGCTGTCAGTGTAATATTGAGAATGCTCCGGTCCGTTGTGAGCAGGCAGAACACTGTATGTTCTATTCTTATTATAAATGTAGTAAACAATGGAAACGTTTAGCATAAAGTAATAATAAAATCTCGCACAATAACTTCTACTTATGAGTTCCATAAGAATTTTGAGTAGGAGTTTTTTTATTTTTTATTTTACTTTTTGAAAATTTCTGTTATGATAGTGCTCATGGTATATATTCTACGAAAAACGAGGAGTAGTGAAGATGGTTAAAGTAGTAAAATTCGGTGGAAGCTCCCTTGCCAGCGCAGAGCAGTTTGCAAAGGTTGGAGATATTATTCGTGCTGATAAATCCAGAAAGTACGTAGTGCCAAGTGCACCGGGAAAGAGAAATTCAAAGGATACCAAGGTAACAGACATGTTATATGCATGCTATGCTTTGGCAGAAGCAGGTGAAGATTTTAGAGTTCAGCTTATGAAGATTAAAGAGCGTTATGATTCTATCATTAATGGGTTGAAGCTAAAGCTTTCCCTAGAAGAAGAGTTCAAGGTGATTGCAGACCAGTTCAAGAACAAAGTGGGTGCTGATTATGCTGCTTCCCGTGGGGAATATTTGAATGGTTTGATTATGGCTGAATATCTCGGATATGAATTCGTTGATGCTGCTGAGGTTATTTTCTTTGACGAAAATGGTGTTTTTGATGATGAGAAGACACATAAAGTGCTTTCTAAGCGCCTTGAAAAAATGGAAACAGCTGTAGTTCCGGGCTTCTATGGAGCAAACCCGGATGGAAGCATCCGTACCTTCTCAAGAGGAGGCTCTGATATCACAGGCTCTATCGTGGCTAAGGCTTGTAAGGCCAGTATTTATGAGAACTGGAC
>CAYMYV010000093.1:3934-7985 GCA_964394775.1 uncultured Lachnobacterium sp.
CAGATGTATCCGGTTGTTTAGTTGCTGACCCAAGAATTATTGACAATCCAAAACCGATTAAGGTGATTACTTATCGTGAATTACGTGAGCTATCATACATGGGTGCATCTGTACTTCATGAGGATGCAGTCTTCCCTGTACGTAAGGCTGGTATTCCAATCAATATCCGAAATACCAATGATCCGGAAGCAGAAGGAACTATGATTGTAGATAGCACCTGCCAGAAAGCAGATTACACCATTACAGGTGTGGCTGGTAAAAAAGGCTTTGTTGCAGTCAGCATTGAAAAGGATCAGATGAACAATGAGGTTGGATTCTGTCGTAAAGCACTTCAGGCATTTGAGGAAAATGGTATCTCTATCGAACATATGCCTTCCGGAATTGATACGATGACCGTGTTCGTTCATCAGGCAGAGTTTGAAGGGAAAGAGCAGCAGGTAATGAGCTCTCTTAGAAGACTTGCAAATCCGGACTTTACAGAGCTGGAAGCTGACCTTGCATTAATCGCGGTTGTGGGCCGTGGTATGAAATCACAAAGAGGTACTGCAGGTAGAATTTTCTCTGCACTTGCACATGCAGATATCAACGTTCGCATGATTGACCAGGGTTCTTCAGAGCTTAACATTATCATTGGTGTTAGTAATGATGACTTTGAGAAGGCAATCAAAGCAATCTATGATATTTTCGTAATCACAAGATTATAGTTGTTTAGACAGGAACGCAGGACGCTTTCTTTCATATTTTATATGGAAGGGGGCGTTTTTTTATGGATAGGCACATCATAATATTAACGTCGGATAAGAGGCAGGAGACCCTCGGAAATCTCCTGCCGGGGCAGAAAATCCGATGCTCTTGGGAAACCTACAGAAGAGACGAGATTTGTGAGAAAATATATGTTTTCCCCACACCAGTAACGAAAATCGACGCGCAACCACTACTGAAAGAGAAATTAAAACAAGAATTAACAAATTGTAAGGGCCCGTTGACGGTGTTCGGAGGGGCAATAACAGAAGAATGGAGACTGTTTCTGGAGAAGAACGGAATCGTGTATTGGGATTTTATGAAGCTCCCGGAGGTGGTCGAGGAGAATGGCTGGATTACGGCGGAGGCTACTTTGGCAGAGACTTTGGTACACGGAAATTATTCTGTGCGAAATCAAAGAGTTCTGGTATTGGGATACGGCTGCTGCGGAGAGAAAATTGCGAAGGTTTTTTCAGCACTTGGCGCAAAGGTGACGGTGGCCGCCAGACGCTCTGAGGTGCAACAACAAATTGCTTCGGATGGTTATGTGGCTGTAAAAATGGAAGACCTGACAGAGGTAGTAGAAGCTATGGATACAATTGTGAATACAGTTCCGGCCATGGTTCTGACAGAAGAGGTGATACGAAACGTCAGACAAAATGCGTTGATTCTTGACATCGCTTCCAAGCCCGGCGGAACAGATTTCAAGGCGGCGGAGAAATATGGTCTTTCGGCTCGTTTGACCCTGGGGCTACCTGGAATTTATACAACAATAAGCAGTGCAGAAGCTTTAAAAGACGCGATATCTAAATATGCGCTCCTAGAAAAAAATGTGAGAGAGGATAAACAATGGATTTTTCAAATTATCATGTAGGATTTGGGATTACGGGATCCTTTTGTACCTTTGCACAGGCGAAAAAAGAAGTGCTACGCTTAAAGGAAATGGGCGCTAAGCTTACACCAATCTTTTCCTATCCGACACAGACCTATGATACCCGGTTCGGAACTGCAAAGGAGTTTATGGATGATATTTGCGAGATTACAGAGAGCAAAGGAATTCGTACGATCGTGGAGGCAGAACCAATTGGACCGAGTAACTATTTAGATGTAATGGTCATTGCACCATGTACCGGAAATACCGCGGCAAAATTATGGAGCGGAATTGTGGATTCACCGGTTCTTATGGCAGCAAAAGCACACGTTCGAAATGGGAAACCGTTGGTGCTTTCTATTGCCACTAACGATGCCCTGGGAATGAACTTTAAAACGATTGGCCAGCTTATGAACCTGAAAAATGTATACTTTGTTCCGTTTGGTCAGGATAATTACAAGAGCAAGCCAAACTCCATGATTGCTCATATGGAGCTGCTTCCGGAAACGATAGAAGCGGCGCTGCAGGGAAAACAGCTACAGCCGATTATACAATAATTGAAAGGAACCGGCCAAAGAGTCTATGGACCTGTGTGCATCACAGGGACTAAATTGTGCTTTTCAAGTTCCTCTAAATATGCTCAGAATATAAAGTTGATATTAAAAATGCCCTCTTAAAACTCGGCACCAAAAGTGCCTCAGACAATTAAGAGGGCATTTACATTTTATATTCTGAGTATATAAAGGGGAACTAAGAAAACCCCCAAAAAGTCCCTGTGATGTACACAGGTCCGCAGACTCTTTGACCGGTTCCTCTATAAATAGTAGAAAGGGGGTATAGCTCTATGAATTAGCAGCCTCGTACGCTTCGCGGCAGGCAATCGCTAATTGGTCACCACAAGAGGTATTCTTAAATCCACATTTAATTCCTTTGATTCTCTTTTCTACCTCTTCTACGGTCAGGCCTTCCACAAGAGCCGGGATTGCCTGAAGGTTACCATGGCAGCCGCCTGTGAATTTTACATTGTGAACAACATTTCCGTCTAATTCTAATTCAATCTGAGTAGAACAGGTTCCTTTTGTTTTATATACGTATGACATAAGTTCCTCCTTTGAGTTTTGATGGTAAGAGTTATTATACATGGACTACGACAGTTTTTCAACGGAAATCCTGGTAGTGTTAATAAAAAATTCACAAAACATTTACTACTTTTGGTTGTTAAAATGTTCCTGAAGTGGTACAATATCGTGGTGATTTGCCAATATATAGGCATTCGATTATAAAAGGAGCAAGATATGAGTATTATTACGAAAATCTTTGGAACTCACAGCGAGAGAGAATTAAAGAGAATTTATCCAATCGTTGACAAGGTAGAATCCTTAAGAGATTCTATGATGGCTCTTTCCGATGATGAGTTAAAAGGAAAAACAAAAGCATTTAAAGAAAGACTTGCAAATGGCGAGACCTTAGATGATATTTTACCGGAAGCATATGCAACAGTTCGTGAAGCTGCACGCCGTGTGCTTGGTATGGAACATTACAGAGTACAGATTATTGGTGGTATCGTTCTTCATCAGGGACGTATTGCGGAAATGAGAACCGGTGAAGGAAAGACCCTTGTGTCTACTCTTCCGGCATATCTGAATGCATTAGAGGGCAATGGTGTACATATCGTTACGGTTAACGATTACCTTGCAAAACGAGATGCAGAGTGGATGGGACAGGTTCACGAATTTCTTGGACTTAAGGTTGGTGTTGTATTAAACAGCATGAATAACGATGAACGTCGTGAAGCCTATAACTGTGACATTACTTATGTGACAAACAATGAGTTAGGCTTCGACTACTTAAGAGACAATATGGTTATCTACAAAGAACAGCTGGTTCTTCGAGGCCTTCATTATGCTATCGTGGACGAAGTGGACTCTGTATTGATTGATGAAGCCAGAACTCCTTTGATTATTTCAGGTCAAAGTGGAAAATCTACCAAGTTGTATGAAGCCTGTGACCTTTTGGCAAAGCAGCTGCAGCGTGGCGAGGATGCCCCGGAGCTCTCTAAGATGGATGCTATCATGGGTATCGAACATGAAGAGACAGGAGACTTCGTTGTAAACGAAAAGGATAAGGTTGTTAACTTAACCGAGCGCGGTGTGTCTAAGGTAGAACAGTTCTTCCATATTGAGAATCTTGCTGATCCGGAGAACCTTGAGATTCAGCATAATATTATCCTTGCGCTTCGTGCACATAACCTGATGTTCAAGGATCAGGATTATGTTGTAAAAGATGATCAGGTTATGATAGTTGATGAATTTACCGGTCGTATTATGCCGGGCCGTCGTTATTCGGATGGTCTTCATCAGGCAATTGAAGCAAAGGAACATGTAAAGGTAAAACGCGAGAGCAAAACACTTGCAACCATTACCTTCCAGAACTTCTTTA
>CAYMYV010000094.1:0-7955 GCA_964394775.1 uncultured Lachnobacterium sp.
TTCTCTTAGAAATTCAATATTCTGTTCGTTGAAGTAGAGTGGTCTGTAGAAGGGCGTAGAGACAGGGGCGCCGCTTCGGCAATAAGGATTTTGTGACGGCCCTTAAAATCATCAACGATTCGTTCTTTGCTGTAATGCCTGATTCAATGCAACACCAACTACCGATGCCATCACACATTTTGCCACGTCGCCAACAAGAAATGGCAAAGACACTGTTGTTACGGCCGCCCCAATATTTCCGCCGTTATGAAAACACATCATAGCGATGGCACAGACGTGCTGGATTGGGATGCCCACACAAATCGTCACAAGGATATAACGTCCCAAACTGTTTTTGGCACCCTTTAGCAGGCTGATTGCAACTACCGCAAATAAAAAGCCAAAATAAAATCCTCCGGTTGGTCCAAACAGCTTCCCCGGTCCTGCCGTACCTGCCGATAACACCGGCAAACCAATCAATCCCATAAGAAGGTATGTCACCATGGCAACAGCCGCCTGTTTCGGTTTTAGAATAAGCCCAATCAGGTTGACCATAACCGTATGAAGGCTAATTACAACCGGAGAAAATGGCAGTGGTATAATAAAATACGACGATACGCATAACAGTGCCACACACAATGCAGTTTTTGTTAAATTATAAATATCCGTTTTCTTATGTTTTATTCTCATAGGTAGCATTATATCAAATTGTTTGCAAGAACTCCATCACTTCTTCACCGGACATGGATTGAAACTCAATGGCATCCGTCAGGGTCCTCTCATTCCAACGCATGAGCCTGACACCCTCCAGATACAACTCCGACACCGCACGATTCGGATACTTTTCCTGCCAATCCGGATAATTTTCCGTCATAAATTCTTCTGCCAGAGTAATTGCAATACTTGTAGCAGCTTCCTCTGTATCACCCTCCGTGCCGGTGGAAGTCCCCGGCACACGTGTCCCACATACCGACACCCCGGGCGGGCTGGAATGCATAAGCAGCACACTGCCATCCGCACAGGTTCCAAGACTCATCCACACATGTCCCTCCATGCTTACGATATCTCCCGGAAGAAATTCCTTCGGATTCTTAATCAGACGCCCCCAGCCCCGACCGGCAAAATCTTCCGCCATTTCCGTAGAAAATGTCACATACCCTTCTCGCCCATCCTTATCTTCAAACAGGTTGTACATCACCCAGCCGATATAGCCCGAGCAGTCTAATCCCTTTTCCGACTCATAACGGTACTCTTTAAAATCATAGCTTTCATCCTGCTTATTGGCAAAATCCGCCCACTTTTTGCTTACTCCGATTTGCGTGGTGCTCTTAGCTGCACTCTCATTTTTGGAGTCCCAGCCGCCGCCCCAGACATACATGGTACTTCCCATAGGCTCTAGCGCTGTCTGAAACAGCTTCTGCATAGTGGAGGATTTTGCTTCCATCGCATTACATTTTGTAAGCAATAACGCAGGAAGCACCACCAAAAACAAAAGCAACAGCTTCATCCACTGCGGACATGCTCTGTTATTTCTTGCTTGCATAAAAAATCCCCATTTTCTCATATTATTTCATTTTTGAAATCGAACTTCTATAAATGATAATTTATTCTATGAGTAAAATGGGAATATATTCTATTTATATAAGAGTGCTTCTGACATATGCGATTACTCTTGGAGCCGCAATCAGAAACCATGTGGAGAAGCTCTGTGGCTCTGCTTCCATTTCCCGCTGCAAATCATCTAACTTCACCCAGCGAAGCTCCATAATCTCATCCGGATCTGCCTGTAGCTGCCCACAGTAGTCCGTCAAAAATACATGGTCAATCTCATACTCACTTAATCCGTCATACCGGCTGAAGTAATTGAACGAAAACAGCTCCTTTGGCTGACAGCTGCCCTGCGCAATTCCAAGCTCCTCTTCCAAGCGCTTTTGAACCGCATCCGCAAGGTCTTCGCCCCATCTTGGATGAGAACAGCAGGCGTTTGCCCACAAACCGCCGGAATGATATTTCTCCATGGCACGTTTTTGAAGCAGCATCTTTCCATCGTGTACAAAAAAGACAGAAAATGCTCTATGAAGCTGGTTTTTCACATGTGTTTCCAGCTTGTCTCCCGAACCAATTTCGTTGTCGAATAAGTCTACCCAGATTAGTTTATCATTTGCATTCTTTTCCATATAGAGGTTTCTCTTCTTTCTTATATTGTAATCTTAGTTTTGTTACACTTTCCTGTTTGGCTCATAACAGATTATATTGTTAGCAGTTAACACTCATCTATCTTCATACTCCCAGCACACCGAACAGAAACACCGTCGCAGCCGCCCCAAGTGCTACCACCAACAATCCTTTTTTCATATATGCCAGCACAACAGCCACCACGCACCCTGCCATAGCGCCAACCTGTGAGGAAGTGCTGGAAAAAATGGCCGGAAACGTCATCGCCGCCAGCACCGTATATGGCACATAATATAAAAAGGATTTCACCCTGACATTTTCTATTTTCTTGCGGAAAAATACCATTGGAGTCACGCGGATGATATACGTCATCAGTGCCATAATTGCAATTCCGCCAATAATATATAATGGACTCATCTCTTACCCCTCTTCCTTCACTGGGAACAGCCATGCTGCAATCGCACTGACTACCACTGTGATAATGATGACAGACCAGCCGCCAGACACCTCTGACAACGCCGGAATATATGCAAACGCATAGCTTGCAGCAATAGCTAACGCAACTGCAAACAACACATTCTTGTGCTCCCTCGCCGGTGGCACAATAATGGCAATAAACATACCATACAACATAATTCCCATGGCATCCGTAAGCGCCGCAGGAAGAAGCGTGGTTGCCACTGCTCCAATCAGTGTCCCAAGAGTCCAGCCCGCAATTGGTGTCGCAATTAATCCAAGCATATAAGAATAGGTAAGCTCACTTCTTCTTTGCATGGATACCGCAAAAACCTCATCCGTAATACCAAAGGATGTCACAAGGCGTTCCTTGATTCCAAACCTTGCTTCCACCTTCTGGGACACCGAAATTGACATCAAAAAGTAACGGATATTGATAATAAAGGTTGTTATCATAAGTTCAATATAACTGCTCTGGGCAAGAATGAGATTCACTCCTGCAAACTGCCCTGCACTTGTAACATTAGAGAGGGACATAAGCACCGCTGCCCATATCGGAATCCCTTCTTTAACCGCTGTAAGCCCAAACGCCATGGATACAGATAGGTAACCTAAGCAGATTGGAAGACCGTCGCGAATGCCTTCTTTTAGCTCTTGTGTGTTCATTCTATAAATTCCTTACTTTCCTGTAGATAACATACATTATATCAAAAGAAACACGTTTGTGATAGAAAAATCTTCCCCTGTCATTATCTGGCTCCCAAAATAAGAAGGTTCTGTTGAGGCAGAGGCTTTTTTGGAGTTTTCCCGGTCTCTCTTAGTACCTCCGCCAAGTAAAATATAATAAGCCATGCGATTGTCTGAGGCGCTTTTTGCGCCGGACTTTCGCATGGCTTATTTAATCTCTTATTCAGTTCTTAAAGCCACAACCGGGTCTTTCTTTGCTGCGCTCTTAGCAGGAATAAATCCTGAGAAGAGATTTAAGATTACACTAATTGCGATCAGAATAAGTGCCGCATCAAATGGCAGATATGCATTTAAGCTGTTAATGCCGGTTACTGCATGAATAATCGCATTAATTGGGAAGCATAACAGCACGGTTACTACAACACCAAGGATACCTGATGCCAAACCAATCAAAATTGTTTCTGCGTTAAACATCACGGATACATTGTGTTTTGAAGCACCCATCGCACGTAGGATACCAATTTCTTTGGTTCTCTCCTGTACAGAAATCAAGGTAATAACCGCAATCATGATAGACGATACAACCAATGAAATTGCCACAAACGCAATCAGGATATATGTGATTGCATTAATGATGGTCGTAATTGAAGACATCATAATTCCAACATAATCTGTGTACTTAATCTGTTTTACTTCATCTACACCGGCATTGTAATCTGCAATTGCTTCTTCAATAATGTCTTTATTCTCAAAAGAAGAAGCATAGAAGTTTATAGTTTCCGGACTTTCCAAATCTACATATCCTAATTCTGACAAATTCTCTTCATAGGTAGACTTCGAAAATTGTAATACTTCATCATAGTAGGTTGCACACTGCTCTGTCGTGTAGGCTTCTACTGCCATATCAAGTGCTGCCGCCTGCTGTTCTGCCGACATCATTGACATCTGCTGCGCAACCTCGGCTGCGTACTGCATTTTTACCTGCTCTTCCATGAGCTGACGGAAGGATTTGAATAAATCGTCATCCGACATCTGCGCTAAGTAATTCGCAATTTCCCCTTCATCCATGCCCATCTGCTGTGCCATAACCTGCGTTAAGGTAGCTTCGATAGTTGCTCTGTCCATGCTTGCCATAGACTGGTCTACCATCGCATTCAACTGTTCCTTGCTTGGAACAGACATAATTGCCACATAGGTCTTTGCCTTTTCCTCTACTGTCAAGTCCTTTAAGTAATCGCGGAAATACTGTTCCTTTACCTCATCCGTAAGGCTGGTGGTATTCTCTTCAAATGGAAGATTTGTAAAAATATCAACCGTTGGGTTATCTAGCTGCGCTTTGATTGCATCAGCATTCTTTGCATTTTCAATTACATATTCTGTAAGCTTGTTTGTATATCCAATAGAGCCTGTTAACATTGGGTTATCTGCATTTTCGCTTGGACGGATAATACCGGATACTTTTAACGAAATAGCATTATCATATAAATACTTCAGCCCTGCTTCTGATTCACGAAGGTCTATGTAGGTATCTGTATTTTTATCGTAGGTATAGCAATTAGAATTCAAAATCACGCGGAATTCCATGTCGCAGATTTCTTCATAGGACCATGATTTATCCACCGGCTCCAAATCAGTCTTGTTGATTGCAGCATCTATAATCGCATCCATGGTTTCCTTGGACTCAAGACCTAATGCATAGAGTGTCATGTCATCCAATTCATTATTTTCATCTACAACTAACACGATTTCATCATAGCTGTTTGGCCATGAACCATAGATAACATCATACTGGTGTTCTAATAAATCATTCACAAGCTTTCCATCGTCTCCGGAAAGCATCTCCTGCCAAAGAGTCAAACCACTAGTGCTCATTCCTGTCAATGTACTTGAATTCATCATATCTGGTATTGTGCTACTGCTTGCAGAATCCTCTTCTGACATACTCTGTCTAAGTATCTCTACCATAAGCTCTGACATAAGCTCCTGCGTATCAGATGGAATAATCGTTCCATCTACACTCTCTGTATATACCAAAAGGTCGAGTGCATAGGTATACTGAATTCCATTAATTGCCTCATTTAACACACTGCCTTCCTTGGCATATTCTGTTTCGATAAACTCCTTGAATGCCTTTAAATCATTTTTTGTAGTTTCCAGATTATTCATGGCTTCTACCATATCATAAAGCATCTGCTTGCTATAAACAGCCTCCGTATCATGCTCTACCTCATCGTTGCGCACACCCATAAAGGTCTGCATCATAGTGCTAAGGTCCACGGTGGTAGCCTGAATGGTAAGTGGATAGGAAGCCAGAGTACTTTCCTGTACCATATCGATATAAGCGGTCAAGCCCTGTGAAATCGAGAGAATCAACGCAATACCAATAATACCAATACTTCCTGCAAAGGAGGTAAGCGTTGTTCTACCCTTCTTTGCGATTAAGTTCTTAAGAGAAAGAGAGAAGGAAGTAAACAGGGTCATGGAAGGCATTTTTTCTTTCTTTTTCTTCTTTCCTGCGTTCTTATCTTCTAAGGAAGCCTTTTCCGTCTTAATTTCCTCTTCTGTAAGTGGCATAGAATCAGATTTCAGTTCACCATCTAAGAGACGAATAATTCTTGTAGAATATTTCTCTGCCAGCTCCGGATTGTGAGTTACCATGATAATTAACTTATCCTTGGAAATCTCTTTTAAAATGTCCATTACCTGTACACTGGTTTCTGTATCCAGTGCACCTGTCGGCTCATCTGCCAGAATGATATCCGGGTTATTTACCAAGGCACGCGCAATTGCAACTCGCTGCATCTGTCCACCAGACATCTGGCTTGGCTTCTTATTAAGCTGGTTACCAAGACCAACCTTTTCCAAGGCTTCCTTTGCACGTCTTTTACGCTCTGCTCGCGATACACCCGTCAAAGTAAGTGCCAGCTCTACATTCTGCAACACACTCTGATGTGGAATCAGGTTGTAGCTTTGGAATACGAAACCAATGGAATGGTTTCTATATGTATCCCAATCTCTGTCCTTAAAATCCTTGGTCGAGCGGCCATTGATAATCAAATCCCCAGTGGTATAGTGGTCAAGTCCGCCAATAATATTTAGCAATGTGGTTTTACCACATCCCGATGGTCCCAAAATTGACACAAACTCATTTTTACGAAATTGTAAATTAACACCCTTTAGGGCATGCACAATCCCATCACCAGCCGGATAATCCTTGGTAATACTTTTAAGTTCTAGCATATTCTTCCTCCAAAAAATTTTAACTATACTATTATAAATTTTATATGCAAAAAATCAACGTCCTTATTTTGCCATGATTTCTTTTACAAATCAACCAAAACATGGTATATTTAATATACATTTAAGACTTTTTTTATACCTTTTATTTATGGAAGGAGGTCATGCAATGCTATTTGTTCGAACTGAAGAGCTCAGACCGGGGATGCGACTTGCAAAACCTATCTACAATAAAAACGGCGTTCTTCTTTATGAACGCAATTCGAGACTTACAATTCCCGGAATTAATAGTGTGCGCAATTTTGGTTTGATTGGCATATATATCCTGGAACCGGCAGAACCTGTTCCTCCATTTTCCAAGGAGGACCTTGAATTTGAACAGGCACAGACGGTTTATATGTTTAAGCTTCGTGATATTTTCGAGAAAATATACAAGCGTACTACACCGGACAAGCTTCCTGCCCTGGTCGAAGATATTTTTTTGCGATATGGAGCCTTAGATCACCGCGTCAACTTTAACCAGAATCTTCGAAGTGCCGACGATTTTATGTACAAGCATGCCATCAGCACCTCCATACTAACAACGTTAATCTCTCAGCACATCAGCATGTCGGAAGAGAATCGCAAGGCATTAATTGCCGCCTCGTTATTATATGGTTTTGGGTATTCTTTTGTTCCTCGCACTATTTTGGAAAAAAATACAGAGCTTAGTAAGGGGGATGAGGATATCCTTCAGCTAGGGCTCGAAAAAGGTGTCAGTTACCTACGTGTTTTTCACGATGAATTTCCGTTTTTACCAAAAGCGCTTTCTATCGTGGAATATTACATCCTTTCTTCTAACCCGACGAGAAAAATCGAACATCCTTCCGATGACATCTTATTGCTTGCAGAAATATTAAAAGCGGCTCGACAATTTGACTTGCTTACCGGCATGAGCCTTGGACATGAGCCGGAATCCGAAATTATTGCAATGAATTCGCTCCGCGAACAAACGGGCACCTACAACGAAACTATTATAGCCATTCTTGCACAGTGCATTCATATCGTACCTGCCGGTGCAAGTGTTGACTTATCTACCAAAGACAAGGCTGTCGTTCTCGTCGAGAATCCGCGTGATTACTTAAGACCGGTGATTCTGCGATTATCTAATAACCAGATATACGATTTAAGTGACCCGGAAATATCGAACCAAATTCAAATTGTTGACATCATGAAAACCATGGATAATCGCGTTGAAATCGATGAAAACACCTTAAAACTCTTTAAGGCAGATAAACGCATTATAGAGATAACCAATAAATTCAGAAGAAAACAAAGGTGATATCAAAAAGGGGCTGTCGCAAAATCCTTATGGCCCAAGCGGCGCCCCCTGTCTCTATGCCCTTCTACAGACCACTCTACTTCAACGAACAGAATATTGA
>CAYMYV010000095.1:0-7954 GCA_964394775.1 uncultured Lachnobacterium sp.
TATGTGCCTGCTGTGCACCTCATGTGAAGCGTACAGGTGAGATAGGATTGTTTAAAGTGCAAAGTGTACAAAATTACAAGGGCGGCGTGCGTATCAGCTTCTTATGCGGCTTCCGCGCATTGGAGGAATATCGTAAGAAAGCACAGATTATTTCTGATTTGTCAGGGATTCTCACCACGAATCAGGAAAACCTTGCTGAGAATGTCTCAAAGCTTAAGGCACAGACCCAAAGCTTAAAGAGCCAGCTGATGAACGCGAAGCAAACGATTATGGAGAGCAAAATCGAAACCATTCCGGCGGAGCAAGAAAATGTCATCTTGTTTGAGACGGACTTAGATACTATCGTTATGCGTAATGTGGTTAACAAGCTGGTAGAAAAGCATGCAGGCATCTGTGGAGTGTTTGTTGGAAACGATAAGGATGGATATAATTACATCATCGGAAGTAAGAGTATTGACTGTCGTGAGGTTGCAGCCAAGTTAAGGGAAACACTTGGTGCTCGTGGTGGCGGAAGTGCGCAGATGGTGCAGGGGTCTGTGGTGTCAAGTAGGGAGGAGATTGATGCAGTCTATATCCGCTAAGAAATAAGAAGGTAATGGAATCCTATATATATTTAGAGGGGTACTTGGTACGTCGATTGGTAATTGAAATGTGCTAGAAGACAGCTATAGTTGGGGAACTGAATAATATCGTAGGAGAAATCAAAAGGAGCTTTTGCAAAATAGAACAAAAGCTCCTTAAAACTTTGAATACCCTATTCTTTTGCCAGAACCCATTGCTTCATTTTCTCGGTTTTCTCTTTACCAAGATAAAATTCTCCGATAGCCATAGCGGTTGATAAGGTTTTTTCATATTCCTCCGTATATCCAAGCTTGCGGCAAAGGTAGCTTTTTTCAAAAAGTAAATTGGCCAGACCATCGGAGTAATTATATTTTTTCTTAATGTCTATTGTATCACAAACAATATTGTATAGTTCGGAATGTGTAATCTCCGTTTGGTTATATATAACTGTGTCTATGACAACCGCTGTTATCATCATGAGTTCAAAATGATACTTTTTTTGAATAATATAGTGATTTGTATCAAGTAAGTTTTTTAAATAGTTATATAAATTCATATATGCACGAATAGAAGTTGGAGTATTTTCCTGTTTGCAAAGACTATGAATGTAATAATATATCAAGTTTATATCTATATTACTAAGATTGTAAGTTGTTAATGGAGAAGCAAGATCATAGTTTGGATGACGTGACAAAATTCCTTGTAAAGCATATGCTTGTCCCAAAGAGGGATTTTTGTCTAAGTCGTTTGAACAAATGGATTTTGCGTAGTAAAGATACTGATACAATTCTCCATCGATTTCATTAAATTGTTGTTCACATTTTTTTATTAATTGTGGTAAATCTATTACCGTTTCTTTGGAAAAACAATCATTAAATTCTGTAATCATATCATGACGTTCAAACCCGCCATGTCTGAGAATAAGGGCATATTCTTCATAAATATCAATCCCAAGAGAGTTGCATAATCCGTTAAGAACATATGAGGTAGGATACTGTTCCCCTTTTTCAATTCTAATGAGCTGTTTTCGAGAGCATGCCCCTTGTGAAGCAGCTTCTTGCGATAAGCCTTTTTTCTTCCTCAAATATGAGATTACTTCCCCAACGTGTGTAAATGTGTCCAATATATGAGTCCTCCCCAACATGAGTGTGACTTATAAGTCTCTATGATTCACTAGTATACCATGTTACGTTGAAGTTGCAAAGTACAGAAAAAAAGGGGGGAAAAAATCATGAAGAAGATAATTTGGATTGGGTTATTATTATCCTTTTTATTTGGAACTATGAGTGTCTATGCATCAGAAGATGAAGATATGGAGTATGGACCGGTTAGAACAGCAAGCATAGTTGAAGTAGAATATTTAGGATAATCAGTAAATGGTGTAATAGCAGAATTAATAATGTATTTTTTAAAGAAGGTTAAGAAGTGTTACACAAAAGAATATTAGGAATATTAACATCTATTTGCTTATTGTTTCCATTTGTAGCGGATGGAATTGTGGTAAGTGCTGTGGAGGTGTCGAATAATACCTTTGAAAACAATTCTGGGATTGAAAGTAGTGCGGTACAAGAAGAATCAAAGCAGAAGCGCAAATTGGAATTAGATACAGTTCCAGAAGTAATAGGAACAGAATTAGCAACAGAAAGAAATCATGTGGAACGCCAGTATGACAAGGAAGAGTCATTATACAATGTAATTTTTGAAAATAGTGATGGAACTGAGACTTTGTATATGTTTGATTATCCAGTAAAATATGTATCAGAAACAGGGGAAATCAAAGATATAAAACTGGATATTGAAAGAGACAAAACAAAGCCAGGAGCATATAAGTCTGCGGATCATGGAATAGAGACATTCTTTTCTAAGAAATTATCAGATGGTATTCGATTAAATGATTCAGAGGTGTCAATCACGTTGCAGCCAACAGAGACGTTATATTCTGGTATTAGTTCCGAGGTGTCAATTGCGACTTTAATTGATGATAAGACGATAGGGTATCAATTAGATGAAAGGACATCGCTTGAGTATTCTCTTACATACACAGGTTTTAAAGAGGATATTGTTGTTAGTGAATACACTGGACAGACAGAATATGAGTTTACTTTGCTGACAGAAGGATTGACTTTGGAAGAGATAGACGGCTCCTATTATCTAACAGATGAAAACGGTGTATCCGATTTGTATTGCCCCTACCATTGAAATCAACTATGATAATAATGGAGAAAACGGAATACAGGATGTTACAATTAATAGTACAGGAGGTTCGTCTGGGACATCGGGTTCCTTATTTGTGGGAAAACGCGCAACATATGGAATTTCTCGTACATTGATGAGATTCCCGGAATTAAGTTTAAGTGCAATTCCTACTGCAGCATGTATTACCAGTGCGACAGTTGAAATTCGTGACCTTATGTGTGAAGCAGATGCGATGACGGTGTATTGTTATGTGTATATTGGGGGTTCATGGAGTGAATCAACTGCAACTTGGTCTAGTGTAAGTCCTAGTAGCTATTCTATGCTATTATCGAGTAATTCCGTGTCTTATTCTAATGGCGTGAGTAAGACAACAAAACATAGGTACAGTTTTGATATAACAGCGGCAGTAACGGGTTGGAAACTTTCTGCAAAGTAATGGAATTATTTTCAAAGCATCGTCATCTGTTGAAAATGGAAGTACCAATATATCAAAGACATTTGCATCCTATAATCGTTCGTCGAATAAGCCATCGTTAATGGTGAACTATACAACTGCAAATTCACAGAGCATTGCGGATGGAACATATGGGATTAACAATATGTACTATGGAAAATACATTGGAGGAACCTTAAATGTTCAGTCGGGAAAAGTAGGAACTTTGGGGTCAAGTATTTATTGGAAGATACAGAAAGTAAATAACGGATATGTGATACGTTATTCAGGCAACACATCAAATTATCTTGCGGTACCAATGGGAACGACAGGTTCTACAGTAGAACTCTTTAGTATTAGCAATGTGTCTATTCCACCATGGTGTGTGTGGGATATTATCCCTTCCGGAAATGGTGGATACTATATTAAGAATACACATAATTCCAGATACTTGTATTTTAATGGAACATCTCTTAGTACAGTTGCTTCTACAGGAACATATGGAAGTGGCGTACAAAAATCCTGTGTGTGGAGATTGGCGACTAGCAATGACTTGAATTCAAGAGAATTGCTTGCTGAAGGACAGAGTAAATTTGGCCCATGCGATTTGGTGCTAGGGTATTCGGAATCTATTTTACAGTTTCGAAGGATTGATCCACACAATGCGCTTTGGACGGAACTAAGTGATTTTGTGTACTATGAATCATATGATAAGAACGTCATATCGTTTGACTCATCAACGGGCATTATCACACCGAAAGCAGTGGGGGAAACGGTAATAAGGATAATACATAAGCCAACCGGGAATGAGTATGCCATGGATGTAAAAGTATGGGAAAATCCTACTTATCTAGGACGTCTGTCAACATGGAATAATTGTGAAAACAGTAGGGTGGCACGTTGGAACTCCGGAATAAAAGTATATCAACAAGACATTGGAAGTGTCTCAAATCCATACTTTGCGGAAGCATGTTCGACAGCTTATTCTCAATGGAGTTCGGCATTAGATATTTCAATTAGCAAGGTGAGTAGTGGGTCATCAGCAGATATAGAATGGTATACGGCTTCATATGATGATTTATTGGAAAAGAACATTGTACTCGGAAATGGTATGGTAGGGATTACAAAATATAACAGTCAAGAGTTAGAATTAATTGGTTATTATTTATATAACAATTCTGCTAAGTTCTTGTTTGATATGGTGCCATCTACGATATATGTATTATATACGCCGGGAAAAAGTTTGGAGAGGTATAAAAACACGTGTACACATGAGTTGGGGCATGCGCTAGGATACATGGGACATTCTGCATCAAGCGCAGATATCATGTATTATTTAGATAAGAACGCATATATCTTAACGAACAATGAAAAAGAACATTTAATCCAAGTATATGATTAAAGGGAAAGGAGAGAAACAGTTATGAGTAAAGCTCTAAGATTTGAGTTATTAATAACAATATTATTATTGGCAGGAACACTGCTAATTGGATGTGGTATTTTAAAACTAGAAAATGAAACAGAAACTCTAAATGAGACCAGTTCTTTTGGTAGAGAAACAGAAGTGGAGTCGGAAACTGTTTCTGAGTCTATTGTCGAATCCGAGTCGGAAACACAGGAAAGTTATTCGGTAAGCTATGCGCACGTTGAGTTTTGGACGTTTGAAGAATTTATTATCGAAGCGGACTATGTTATGGAAGTAAAATGCATTGAAATATATGAAGATGTTCAATATGAATATGCAGTTTTTGAGCAGATATGTTCGCTAAAAGGCGAAATGGAAGAAGATACCTTTATTGTAAGAGAAGATAAATATATGACAAGTTATGTGGAGGGTATTGGTGGTGTTTATTGCGGTAATTTAAAGAACTATGAAATTGGACAAGAGTTTCTATTGGTATTTGATAGACCGATATCAGTATATAACGAGTATGATTATTGTTATCGTAGAGGGAATATCTACATATCGAAGGACCAATTTTTAACGTCATATATGCATGGAGGACTTTCATTACAAAGAGCAATGCAAACAGAGAGTAATGTGTGTGAGAATTACGAGACACTTGTAGAATACATAGGTCGTGTTATTGAAGAAAATCCTAGAGAAACGACAGGAGCGAATGGAGGCTATATTCGTTCAGAAAAATTAGAGGATATCGTAGAGCAAACAAATTATATCTATAGAGTGATGATTACAGATCATCGTGACATAGGCTTTGGGAGTGGTGCAGAAGATAGTTATGGTATAGTTATGGAAGTGTTGAAGGGAGAAGAGGTTACAGGGGAGATAAATGTTGTTGTACCATTAGATTCAGTTATAACGGGGAAAGAGTATATTTTCTTACTTAGTAAAAGAACAGAAACGTCTAAGTTCTACACCGTGTCATCCAAAAACAGTATCTACTCCGTAGATGATACCGTAAATGTTGAGAAGATAAGGGAATTAATTGAACAGGCAGAATAGGGGTTAAACACTAAACCCTCTTGCACAAACTGTGCAAGAGGGTTTTTGATGAAATAATATTTGATTTTACAACAATATACTCAACGCCCCTCCGCACCCGGTCATCATAGCATACACGTCCTTGTACGATTCGTCGTGCATGCGTCGTGCGATGTGGCGCATACTGTCGAGGTATCCGGTATCCTTAGAGAATACGTTTTTAAATTCTTTTACGGTAGAGCCTTCTAAGATGTTCTCGCTGATGGACATTTTTCCATCTTCCTCAAAGGTAATTCCAATGTCTTCCAGCTCATCTTCATATTTTTTAGATAGAGCCTTCAGTTGCTTGGTTAACCGGTAGGTGCTGGCATCTTCCAAAGAGTTGGTGTCGATGGTGTAGTTATAGGTTTCCGCGAAGGCCTTGATGGAGCTAATGAGGTTTTCCATGTTATCGCTGTCTTCATAGTCGAAGTCGTCAAGCTTGGAAACGGCTCTTTTTAATGCGCGGGTATCCTCATAAGATAATTCTGTGGTGGAGTAATCACTACGGGTCGATACCTTGATGGCATTGCGGTTATAGCGATAGAAGTTTTTCATATAAAAGTTCGACGTTAAGCTTACAGCACTGCTTTCCTTGTATGCCATAGGATACTCCTTTCTGAAATCGTCTAAGAGACATTTTTTGTCTTCTATCAGTTTATGTCGGCACAAAAGCGCAAAATCTTAACAAGTCAAATTATATTTTCCATAAGAAATTCCTATAGAAAATTGTGAAAAATCAAACAATGTCGTGTTGAAATACAGTTGAAAAAGAAGTAAAATATAACGTGGATTACAATAGCTTTTGATAAGGGCTAATACAAGGAGGAATATATGAACAAACAGCAATTTGGAACAACAAGCAAGGGGTTAGAAGTAAGCAAGTACACAATCGGCAATTCTAAGGGAATGCAGGCAGTAGTAACAGATTTTGGTGCAACAGTGGTTGCAATTTTGGTGCCGGACCGCGATGGTAACATGGTAGATGTTGCGTTAGGTTATGACAGCGTTGCGCCTTATGAACAGGAAACTACATATTTTGGTTCTACAGTTGGACCATATGCAAACCGTATTTCAGATTCTAAAATTGAAATCGATGGCGTAGTATATCAGTTGGATGTAAATGACAATGAAAATAACCTGCACAGCGGTTTCAATACCTGGGCAAAACAGGTTTGGAGTGTGAAAGAGCTGACAGATAGCAAAGTAGTATTTACTTATGCAGCGAAGGATTTGGAGCAGGGGTTCCCTGGAAATATTACATGTGATTTGACCTACGAAGTGACAGAGGACAATGAACTCGTGATTTCATACTATGCAGTAAGCGACAAGAAGACAACTATTAACATGACAAACCATACATATTTCAACTTAAATGGTTGTGTATCAGGGGATACCTTGGGACATGAGCTTATGATAAAGGCTTCCGGCTATACACCGGTTAAGAGCTCACATGCGATTCCAACCGGCGAGGTTGCTCCGGTAGAAGGCACTCCATTTGATTTTAGAGTGGCAAAAACTATTGGACGTGATATCAAGATGGAGAATGAACAGCTTACATATGGTAATGGCTATGACCACAACTTTGCAATTGACAAGGAAACAGACGGGATGGAAAAAGTGGCAGAGGCTTACGCTCCGGAAAGCGGTATCGTTATGGATGTTCTTACAGACTGTATCGGTATCCAGCTTTATACAGGCAACTTTATTACAGGTCAGGTTGGTAAAAATGGCCATGTACATGTAAAACACGAAGGCTTCTGTTTGGAGACACAGTATTTCCCTAACTCTATCAATGAACCGAACTTTGTTCGTCCAATTTCAGAAGCAAATGTGCCTTATGAAACAACTACAATCTACGCATTTAGCACAAAATAGGATATAGACAGGAAATATTAGTATGAAAATTGTTTTCTTAGATGCAAAAACCATAGGTGAAGACATTGATATGTCCGGCTTTGACGCTTTAGGAGATGTGGAAAGATACCCATTTTCGACTCCGGAAGAGGCGTTAGAGAGAACAAAGGATGCAGACGTTGTTATTATTAATAAGGTGGAAATTAATGAAAAATCTATCGGTAACGCAGACCACTTAAAGCTGGTTTGCGTTACTGCAACCGGTACCAACAACCTGGACAAGGAGTATCTGGCTTCCCGCGGTATCGAATGGCGCAACGTGGCTGGTTATTCTACAGAATCGGTGGCACAGCATACATTTGCCATGTTGTTTTACCTCATGGAGAAATTGCGCTACTATGATGATTATGTAAAATCAGAAAAAT
>CAYMYV010000096.1:0-7915 GCA_964394775.1 uncultured Lachnobacterium sp.
AATCCTTATAGGAAATTGCGTCGTCAGACGCATCAAATCCCAAGTTCGCTTGCGAGCCTGCAAGTGTCAGAATGACGCTTTTTGATGGATAGAATTTGATAGAATAAGAGAAAACATATAGGAAAGAAGAGTATCGTGACAATTCAACACAACAATGAAACAATTGAAGTAAATATCATACGCAGCAATCGCACCACCGCATGTATCCGCATTCAGCCGGATGGCAGTGTAGAAGTGCGTGGACCAAGGCTTATGCCAGATTCTTTTGTACGAGAATTTGTTCTATCAAAAGCAGAGTGGATTATTCAAAAGAGACAGGAAGTAGCAGAGCATCAGAGCAAGAAACGGACGCATACCTATCAGAGCGGAGATGTATTCTTGTATCTGGGCGAAGAATATGTGCTTTCCATTCAGGTGGCGGGAAGAAGACGAGTGGAGCTGACAGGGGATAAGCTTGTCGTATATACCACATCCTTCGAGCCAGAGGCAGTAAAGAAGCAGCTACAGAGCTGGTATCGAAAAGAAGCAGAGCTGCTCATACATCAAAGGATTGAGCATTATGCACAGTTCATTCCGGAGGAAATAGAATCGGTATCAATGGAGAACCGTAAGAACCGCTGGGGAAGCTGTAGCAGCAAAGGGGAGCTGACCTTTAACTGGAGACTGAGCATGGCGCCGATGGATGTTGTTGATTATGTAGTGGTGCATGAGATGTGCCATCTCAAACACATGGACCATAGTCCGAATTTCTGGAAGGCAGTCGGAAAGGTATTGCCAGATTATAAAAAGCGAATCGAGTGGTTGAAAGAGCAGGGAATGGGTCTGAATCTATAACATATTTTTATACCCACCATTCTAAACCGTCATACCTCCCGATATTGACAAAACAAGCTTTATTATAGTAAAGTGTTACCAACATGAAAAACCGTTGAGAAAGAGTAGTAAGCACTAACGTGAAATCACAGAGAGCTGCAGGTGGTGGGATTGCAGTATGGATGTTTTTGCTGAATGGACTTTTGAGGGTGCTTTTGAACAATAGTAGGGAGCATCGGGAACCGAACCCGTTATCAATCCGGCATGTATGATAGTACATGAATGAGTGGGCGTTTTCGTCAAGATGAGTGGTACCGCGGAAGTAAGTTTATTTTCCGTCTCAGACTTAGAGTATTCTGGGTTTGAGGCGGATTTTTTATGTTAGAAGGCATGAAATTGCGCAACATGCTTTTCCAATCCGCAACACAACATAGAAACAGAAATACTTCTCAATAAACTGTACTCAACTGGTTTCGAAATGTTACAACAACATTTTATAACCCGTAAGGAGGACATTTTCATGAAAAACAGAATCAAAACATTAATCGCAGCTACATTAACCCTCGCAACAGCACTTATGTTTACCGGATGTGGTGACACCGCAGGTGCAGGCGACGCAGACTATAAGGTGGCAATCGTAAAATATGTAGACGATGCTTCCCTCAATCAGATTGAGGATGCCATCGTGGCAGAGCTGGAAACAAAAGGCAAAGAGCTTGGAGTGACATTTGATGTTGAGTTATATAATGGTCAGGCAGATGGAACGATTCTCAATCAGATTGCAGCAGAAGTGGTAGCAGACGAAGTGGATGTTGTGGTTCCAATCGCAACACCAGCAGCGGTATTGATGCAGGTGGCTACTGAGGATACAGATATTAAGGTTGTTTTTTCGGCAGTGACAGACCCAATCGGAGCAGGCTTGGTAGCAAGTCTGGATGCACCTGGTGCTAATATCACCGGGGTATCGGATGCCATTGATACGGAGGCAATCATGAACCTGATTCTTTTACAGAATCCGGACATCAAAAAAATTGGTTTACTTTACAACAGGAGTGAAGCATCATCTATCGCTTCCATCGCAGATGCCAATGCATTTTGCAAGGATAACGGCATTGAGGTTGTAGAAAAAACAGGTACTAACGTGACAGAGATTCAGGCGGCAGCAGATGCTCTGGTTGCAGATGGAGTGGAAGCAATTTTTACGCCACAGGACAACACAGTTATGCAGGCGGAATTGTCTATTTTTGAAAAATTCACAGATGCGAAGATTCCACACTACACAGGCGCAGATTCCTTTGCATTAAATGGTGCATTACTGGGATACGGCGTAAACTATGAGAATCTTGGAACCTTAACAGGTGATATGGTAGTTGATATTACCGTAAACGGTGCTAATCCGGCGAATACAGCAGTAAAAACCTTAGAGGACGGCATCATCATGGTAAATACCGAGACAGCAGATGCATTAGATATCGATTACACTATTTTCAAAGAGCACTGCACAGAACTCAAGGAAACGGTAACTAAGAGTGAGTTCTAAGCAAAGAGAACTACGAAGTCGCGAGAATGCACAGAAGTTGCCCTTGCGAATGTTCATTCGCTCGCTGAGCTGATTAAATAAAACTAGGAGGACCATATATGGGTTCTATCATAACCGTATCAATCATACAGAGTGCCTTAGAACTGGGATTTATCTATTCCCTCGTGGCATTGGCGTTATTTATATCTTTTTCTATACTGGACATTGCGGATTTGTCTACGGACGGCTGCTTTACTCTGGGCTGTGCGGTGTGCGCGATGTTTACCATTGCAGGGCATCCAATTCTGGGACTTTTTGCAGCGATGCTGGCTGGGGCTTGCTCCGGTTTTGTGACGGCATTCCTTCAGACGAAAATGGGAATTGCATCCATTTTAGCAGGAATTATTGTAAATACAGGGCTTTACACCATAAATCTTATGGTGATGGGCTTTGCCTCTAACGTGAATCTTTTCGGATGCGATTCGATTTTTACATGGGGAAAAGAGACAATTGGTGGAACATGGTATAAGCTCATTATCGTTGCTGTGATTGTAATTGCAGTGGCTGTACTTGTTGCCCTATTCCTTAATACAAGATTGGGACTTTCTATTCGTGCTACAGGTGACAATCCGGACATGGTTCGTGCGTCTAGTATCAATACGAAGCTGATGATTACTATCGGGCTTTGTGTGGCAAATGCCTTGACGGGGCTGGCTGGCGGTTTGATTGCCCAGTACAACAAGTCCTGTGATATCAACCTTGGTACAGGTATGGTGACGATTGCTTTGGCAAGTCTTATTATCGGGGAGAGCATTTTGGGAAAAGGAAGCATTCCAAAACGTATTTTTGGCATTATTTTGGGAAGCTGTCTCTATCGTTTTATCGTGGCAATCGCCCTTCGTCTGGATGTTCCTGCGGAGAGCCTGAAGCTGGTATCTGCCATTATTGTTGCAGTTGCCATTGCCTTCCCATATGTGAAAAAACAGGTGGCGTTTGCTAAGAGCAAGCACGCTTCGAAGTCTGAAAATCAGGCTTATATAAGACAATTATTAGAGGCTGAGGAAGGGGGAGATAAGCAGTGAATCAAGCACAGACACGCAAAGCCGTGGCATGCGGCGACAATATGCTCATCTTAAAAAACATTACCAAGACCTTCTACCCTGGCACAGTGAATGAAAAATGCGCCTTAAATCAGGTGAACCTTACTTTAAAAAAAGGTGATTTTGCAACAATTATAGGAAGTAATGGCGCTGGAAAGTCGACGCTTTTTAATGCCATTACAGGTTCCTTTTTTGTAGATAGAGGTTTGATTATGTTAGATGGGGAGGACATAACGTATCAAAAGGATTACACGAGAAGCCGTGTTATCGGCCATTTGTTTCAGGATCCGCTAAGAGGCACAGCACCACATATGACAATTGAAGAAAACATGGCTTTGGCCTATCTTCGTTCCTCCAAGTCAAAAAATGCGTATTTTAGCCGCATCAACGCAAAGGATAAGGCAAAATTTCGCGAACAGCTGTCGCTTCTTGGTATGGGTCTGGAGGACCGGATGAAACAGCCGGTTGGACTTCTGTCCGGAGGTCAGAGACAGTCGCTGACCCTTCTTATGGCAACCTTCGTGACACCGAAGATTCTGCTCCTTGACGAGCACACTGCAGCCCTTGACCCTGCCACCGCAGAGAAGGTGCTTAAGCTCACCAGGGATATTGTGGAGCAGAGGGAAATTACCTGTCTTATGATTACCCACAATATGAAGCAGGCGTTGGAGCTTGGGAATCGTACCCTTATGATGGACAACGGAAATATTGTTCTGGACATTGCAGGAGAGGAACGCGAGGGGCTTTCGGTGGAGGATTTGTTGGTAAGATTCCAGCAGAATGCCAAGAAGGCGTTGGATAATGATAGGATATTGTTAGCGTAGAATAAAAATTTATAGGAACAAGAATTAGTAAAAGGCTTTCTGTGCAACTTACACAGGAAGCCTTTCTTTAGTGATATTAGTCCTTTGGTACGAACTCGATTTTTAGCTTCATTCCCATTCCTTCTGCCAGGCGGGAGAGGGTTTTGACGAAAAGATAAGTGTATTATATTGGAATAAATTCTGGATTTCAATCAATCTACAAAAATCAAAGGAAAAACCTAGAAATTTTACCATAGTTTTTCCGACGAAAATATGAGATTATAAAACTAGCTTATTATGTCCAAAAGGGAGACGCTAGTTTATGAGTCAAAAAATTACCCAACACATCGAATATGAATACAAAAATGCTCCGATTCCAGGTGGAGGTTATGTGACTGGCTTAATCTATCACAAAAAGCAGCCGGGTATTCTCTATGCCAGAACAGATATTGGTGGAACCTATCGTTTTGACCGTGCGGATATGACATGGCACAGCATGATTAATCATGTGACCAGCGAGAATCTGGCGGAGACCTATCCAATTGCATTGGCGCTTGAGGATAATCATCCGGAATGGTTATACATTGTAAGCGGGGTCAATGGCGTACCAAATGGCGTATTTAGCATTTCCGAGGATTATGGCAAGACCTTTACATATAAGTCTATTCCGACCATGGTACACGGCAACTTAAGCGGTCGAGGCACAGGATATCGTCTTGTGGTGGACAAAAACGACAGCAATGTGCTGTATTTTGCCAGCCAGCTGGGTGGACTTTGGAAGACGGTTGACCGTGGAGATACATGGACTCGTTTACCTTTGGAAGAGGATTACACGACCTGCGTGTGGGTATCGGATGATTCGAAGACTATCGTTGTTGGAACGGCCGGTTATACGACCCGTGTGGACGATTCTCTTCGCGGACACAGTCTCTATGTGTCTTATGATGCAGGGGAAACCTTTGAGAAATTAATGATGCCGGAAAATGTTATCGTAGAGGACAGCAAGATGAACGGTCTTGTGGCTTCCCGCTATGATTATGATGGCACATATTTATATATGACCTTGAACTCTACCGGACGTTGGAACTATATCGTGGATTTGGGATATAGCTGCGACACAGGAGATACTATCGGTGGCAAGGTTATCCGATATTATTTTGAAAATAACAGGATTGCGGGCTATGACGACATTACCCCTGATGAAAATGGCAAGCATACTACCGGTTATCTGAATTACGGCTTTGGCGGAATCTGTTCCTGCCAGGCGAAGCCGGGACTTCTGGCAGTATCTACTCTGTGTAGAGAAAAGGAAAATCCAGAGGTTATTTATGTGTCTGAGGATTACGGCAACACTTGGAGAATTAGCTTGTGTGGATTAGAAATAGGAGACATCTATTTCCGTTCCTCTTATATGCAGCCACGTTACAATGGCAATATCAGTCTTCTTCATTGGCAGAGTGATGTCAAGATTGACCCATTTAATCCAAATGAGCTGTGGTTTAATTCCGGAACAGGCGTATTTACCACAGATGCATTGCTTTCTGACCATCCGGCATATCACGATTATTGTGATGGCATTGAAGAAACAGTACATCTGAATGTTTATGGTCCACTGGATGGAGAGGTACAGCTTGTAGATATCGTTGGTGACTTGGGCGGTTTTGCATTCCGTGATTTGAATAAACCTTGTGAAAATTCCTTTGATGATGCAGAGGGCAATCGTTATATTACCTGTATCAATGCGGATATATCGGATACGGATTGTAATATGGCTGTTATTACGGCGCGTGGCAACTGGAAGGGCAAGACCAAGGGCGGTTTGATTCGTACCATGGACGGCTTTAAGACCTACCAGCGTATTCCGATGCCATTTGACCTTGGTGGCAAAATCGCAGAACAGCTTCATGCAATCGAAAGACCGAACACTAACCCGGGCTGGGTGGCAATGTCATCCGATGGAAAAAATATTATTTGGTCAATAGCCGATGTTGTGAATCTTCCAATCGATATGGTCATTGTAAGTCAGGATGAGGGCAAGACCTTTCAGAAGGTTCGCGTTTACGATAAAGAGAAAAAAATAGTAGAAAACGGCTTATTTAAGGCTTTTTCCGATAGAGTGAATACTTCCCTGTTTTATGGCTTTGGTGGGGAAGGACAACTGTATGTGAGCAGAGATGGTGGTGCAAGCTTCTATGAGATGACTCCAAGGGCGTGGGCTTTAAGACATGTAACAACAGAAGCCGCAACAACCGAAACAGCCAATGGAGATGTCATAGATTTCCCGACAGTGAATTTCGGTACTATTGATACCACGAATAAAACCGAGATTCGTGGAGTGGCAGGTGAAGAAGGTCTCTTCTATATGGCATTGGCCCAGGAGGGCTTGTGGAAATACCGATACGACAGTAAGCTGGACACAATCACTTGTACCAAGCTTACCGATGATGCAGATAGCTGCTATCGTATGGGCTTAGGACTTGGACGCGAGGGTGGTAGCTACATTGGAGAACCTAAGGCGATTTATCTTTGCGGTGTGATTGATGGGGAATATGGATTTTACCGCACCATAGATGAAGGAAAGACGTACGAACGCCTGAATAGAGAAAACCAGATGTATGGTGAGATTAACAGCATGGATGGCGACAAGCGTACGTATGGACGATTTTTCTTGGCAACCGGTTCTCGTGGCGTGTTATATGGTGAGCAGGTATAAGTCAACGGAAGCACCATGCCTATTATGATATGACGGAAACAGATTGGCTGGAAAACGTGTATGTATAAGGAATATGTGCAATTACAATATGTGCACAAGTAAAAACTTGGAGGACAGATACATGAGAGTATATACAGAAGGTAATCGCCTTATTATTGCAAATGGCAAACAGACTCTGTGGCTCGAGCCATGGGGCAAAAACTCTTTCCGTGTGCGTATGACAGGGGAAGCTGTGATGGATGCCAATGATTGGGCTTTGACAGAAGAGGTAGAGAATTGCCCGCTGAACGTTGAAGTGGAAGAAGTCGATACGACAGACCCTTGGTACGCATCAGAGGAATATGCCTGCTATCATCAGACGGGCAAGCTTTATACAGTAACCAATGGCAAAATCGTTGCCAAAGTCAATACAGAGGGCTGGATTAGCTATTACAATCAAAAGGGCGAGCTTCTGACAGAAGAATACTGGCGCAATCGTAACCGAATCAATCGTTACTGTGTGCCGCTTCGCGTGGATGCAAGAGAATTAAAGCCGATTGCAGGAAGCACCGACTACGAGCTAACTGCGCGATTTGAAGCCTTTGATGATGAAAAAATCTTTGGTATGGGACAATATCAGGAGAAGAATCTGAATAAAAAGGGTGCAACGCTTGAGCTTGCGCATCGTAACAGTCAGGCGAGTGTCCCATTTATGATTTCAAGCCGTGGTTATGGATTTTTCTGGAACAATCCGGCGATTGGAACGGCTACCTTTGCAACCAATAAAACAGAATGGTATGCAAAGAGCACCAAGAAGCTAGATTACTTTATTACTGCCGGAGATACTCCATTTGAAATTGAAGAAAACTATTCTGCAGCAACAGGCAGAACCCCAATGATGCCAGAGTTTGGTTTGGGTTATTGGCAGTGCAAGCTTCGTTACCGCAATCAGGAGGAAATCTTAGCGGTTGCAAGAGAGCACAAGAGA
>CAYMYV010000097.1:0-7899 GCA_964394775.1 uncultured Lachnobacterium sp.
CTGGTACTATGGGATTTAAGAGAATGCAGCACCTTACACACGATATGGAAAATGTTTTCCAGGAGGTTCGTAGTGATAAGATTAGTGTTGATAGTGCAATGATTGATTTGTTATTCAAGTGTCTTGATGCTTTGGATGCGTATCTTACGAATATTAAAGCAAGTGCAGATGAAGGCACAGAGGATAATGAGATTATCATTAAAGAATTAAACGATTTCATTGCAAGAGCAAATAGTGAAGTGCCTGCTCCAAAAGCAGTAGAAGCAACGGGTGCCACAGTAGAAGAGGCTGTTGTACAAGCCGGAACAAAATCGGTTCTTTGGTTTGAATTTACAGAGAATGAAAAGAATATACTTGCCAATGCAAAAGCGGAAGGCAAAAATGTATATGCAATCACCGTATATGTTCAGAGAGATTGTCTGTTAAAGGCAGCCAGAGCGTTCCTTGTATTCCGTGCAGTAGAAGGATTGGGGCAGATTATTGTGAATCGTCCAAGCTCACAGGATATCGAAGATGAGAAGTTTGATTTAGATTTCAGCTTTTGTGTAGCATCTACAGAATCCTTAGATAAGATTATTGCTGCCGCAAAGAATGTTTCTGAAATTGAAGAGGTTGTGGGAGAAGAGGTACTTGGAATAGAAGCTGCAAAAGTAGAAGAGGAAGTGAAAGCAGAAGCCTCAGATGCTCCGGCAAAAGCAGACGCACCAAAGAGCCCGGAGGTAAAACAGGCTGTAGCTGCAGCAAAGAAACAGACATCTGCAAAACCGGCAACAAATCGTACCGTTCGCGTAGATATTGAAAAATTGGATGCTCTTATGAATCAGGTTTCCGAGCTTATTATTGCAAAGAACAGTCTTGTATCTATCAGCTCTACTGAAGGTGGCAGCTTTACAAGCCAGGGCTTCCATGAACAGATTGAATATCTGGAAAGAATTACAACCAATCTTCATGAATCCGTTATGAAGGTTCGAATGGTTCCAATCGAAAGTGTTGTAAACAAGTTCCCACGTATGATTCGTGACCTGTCTCGTTCATTAAATAAGAAGATGGAACTTTACATGACCGGTGAAGATACAGAGCTTGACCGTACAGTAGTTGACCAGATTGGTGATCCGTTACAGCATTTGCTTCGCAATTCTGCTGATCATGGTCTGGAAAGCGCAGAGGTTCGTGCCCAGCGCGGAAAACCGGAGACCGGTACTATTTTCTTAAATGCGTACCAGGAAGGTAACAATGTTATTATTCAGGTTGGCGATGATGGTAATGGTATTGATGTAGAGGCTGTAAAGACAAAAGCGGTAGAACGTGGAGTAATTACACAGGAACAGGCGGATGTGATGAACCAGAAGGAAGCTGTAAACATGTTGTTTTTACCAAGCTTCTCAATGGCTAAGCAGATTACGGATATTTCCGGACGTGGCGTTGGATTAGATGTTGTAAAATCTAATATTGAAGCCTTAGGCGGTGATGTAGAAGTTAAGACAAAATTAGGTGAAGGCTCGACCTTTACAGTAAGACTTCCGCTTACACTCGCAATTATTCAGGCACTTCTTGTTACAATCCGTGAAGAAAAATATGCGATTGCATTAGCTTCTATTACAAGTATTGAAGATATTCCGATAAAGGATATCAAATATGTAGAAGCAAAAGAAGTAATTCATCTCCGTGATAGTGTTATTCCACTTGTTCGTCTGGATAGAGTTCTTGATATTGAACCAAAGGACGAAGACCCAGAAAGCTTAACAGTTGTTATTGTAAAACGTGGCGATCAGCAGGCTGGTCTTGTAGTTGATGATTTAATCGGACAGCAGGAAATCGTTATTAAGTCTTTAGGAAAATACATTAGCGGTAACAAACTGATTAGTGGTGCAACCATCTTAGGCGATGGTGAAGTTGCATTAATTATTGATGCAAATACATTGATGTAACCGGAGGTGTAGAAAATGGCTGATTATAAAATTGAAACACAGGAATTGGAAACAAAACAGTATATTGTTGTCCAGATTGGCAATGAAAAATACGGTATAGATATTGGATACATTGATAATATTGTTCGTATGCAGAAGATTACCAGAGTTCCTAAAGTACAGAGCTACTTCAAAGGAGTTATCAATCTTCGTGGCGAAATTGTTCCAGTTATGAGTATCCGTAAGAAAATGGGACTAGAGAATGATGTCATTACAGATGCATCTCGTATCATTATTCTTAAAATTGAAGATAAAGGTTCACTGGGAATCGTTGTTGATCAGGTTCGTGAAGTAATTACACTTAACACAGCAGAAGTTGATACGACCTCTGTTAGTGCACGTAATGTAAAAGACACTTTCATCAATGGCATTGGTAAGAATGGTGAAGAACTTATTTCATTATTTGAAATCAACGCAATCATTGAAGAAAAAGAAATGAATTAATAGACAAATTGTATAGTGAGGCAGCGACCTCACTATACATGTTTTGGAGGGATTATGGGAGAATTTTCCTTAGATCATATAAATGACATGTATGTTGACGTTCTTCGTGAAATCGGCAATATTGGTGCCGGAAATGCCACAACTGCAATTGCGCAGATGCTTGGCTCAAAGCTAAACATGCAGGTTCCGAAGGTAGAGCTTATGGAAGCGTCAAAATTAGGCGGTGCAATTTGTGATGAAGAAGAGACTGTAGTCGGAATTTTCCTGGAGGTATGTAATGATATTTCCGGAAGCATGATGTTCCTGATGAAGATGGACTCTGCACATGTGGTTGTAAATAAGCTGATGATGCGTGATTCTAACTATGAGGAACCATTTGACGAAATGGATTTATCAGCGCTGAAAGAAATTGGTAATATTATTGCAGCCTCTTATCTGTCTGCTTTATCAACTATGACCAATTTGCGCATTCAGCCATCCATTCCGTATATTGCTGTGGATATGGCAGCTGCAATACTAAGTGTTCCGGCAATTCAGTTCGGTCAGTATGGAGATAATGCATTGTTTATTGAAACAGAATTCGGCGATGATGTGAAAATGCAGGGATATTTTATTCTTATGCCGGAACAGGAATCGTACGGAAAGATTTTATCATCACTAGGAATTTCAATCTAAGAATCGAGGAGATTTATGGGGAACGTTGTTAAAGTCGGAATGGCAGACTTGAAAGTGGCCAAGGCTCCTGACTCGCTTATCACTTTGGGACTCGGTTCTTGTATTGGATTAACATTTTATGATCCAGTTGCAAAGATTGGCGGAATGGTACATTATATGCTTCCGGACAGCACCAAATTAAAAAACAACCAGAATATTGCAAAGTTTGGCGATACCGGTATTAAGGAATTGTATCGTTTGATGATTGCTCAGGGAGCGTCACCAAGACGGATGGTAGCCAAGATTGCCGGTGGCGCAAAAATGTTCGAGGTAAGCGGCTTGTCAGAGATGGGACATGTCGGTGAACGTAATGCACAAGAAGCCAAAATTATTTTAAAGGAGCTGAAGATTCCATTGATTGCAGAGGATACAGGTCTTAATTATGGAAGAACTGTAGAGTTAAATTGCGAAAATGGTGATTTTCATATTAAAGCGGTAGGAAGATCAATCAAAATTATTTAAAAGAGAGAATGCATATGAAAACAAATTATATACCTGCGATTGTTATGCTATTTGCAGGCGCTGTATATTGTTTGTTTGGAATCTACTCGGGAGTAGCTCTCTATGATTTTACAGTACAGCTGCTGATAGTCCTCTTTGTGTTTTATATACTCGGCGGAATTATCAAGATGGTATTGGATCACTTTATGGGTGAAATCGGAGATAAAACCGAAACCAAGGAAGAAACCGAAAGTACGGAAGAAGAACCAGAAAAAAATACAGAAACTTCAGAAGAAGGGATGTAAGAAATTTGGGGCGATTTAGATGAAAACAGTAGATACGGACAAGCTTTGGAATGAATATCAGAAAAAACCCACACCGGAGATTCGTGAACAATTAATCCTTGCCTATGCGCAATTGGTGAAATTGGTTGCGGGTCGACTTAGCATGTATTTGGGTCATAATGTAGAGTATGATGACTTGGTAAGTTATGGAATATTTGGCTTAATAGATGCCATTGACAAATTTGACATGACAAAGAATGTGAAATTTGAAACCTATGCAAGTCTTCGTATTCGTGGTGCAATCCTTGACCAAATACGTAAGATGGACTGGATTCCACGAACGGTGCGCCAGCGTCAGCGTAAGCTGGATGAAGCGATGAAACAGGTGGAGATGCGTACAGGGAAAGCGGCTACTGATGAAGAAATTGCCATTGAATTAGGTGTTTCGGAAGAAGAATTGGTAAATTGGCAGTCACAGCTTAAGGTGACAAATGTGGTATCCTTGAGTGAGTTTGAAGAACAAGGACAGGAACCAACGCTTGAGGTTACAGGCAAGAATCGTTTTTCACAACCGGAGGAGGTTGTAGAAGAGCAGGAACTTAAGGAAAAGCTGATAGAAGCGTTAGAATTATTAACTGAAAAAGAGAGAAGGGTTATTGAATTATATTATTACGAGGACCTGACTCTGAAAGAAATTAGTCTTGTGCTGGAAGTATCGGAATCCCGCGTATCACAGCTGCATACAAAAGCCTTGCTCAAGATGCGTAAGAAAATGGGCGCTTATATGGAGATTTTAGTACAACAATAAATTAGATAAAATATGGAGAGTAGAAAATGAGAAACCAGTATTTCCAGCTTGAGTCAAGAGGCATAAATGCCTGTCTGCACTTCTATCCACCGATAGATGGAGGAAAGACGTTAAACATTGCCGAAGTATTAGAATATTTGGCTTCTAAAAGATATAATAAATATGATGTAAAAGAAATAAATGCAGCACTTTGCAATATGAGAGAGGAGTCCTATGTCCTAGTCGGTGATTGGGATGGAATTCCTTGTAGGGAATCTATGAAGATTACAATATCTCTGGATAAAATGAGGGTTGTTTGCAGATTTTATCCACCATCTGAAGGCGGAACACAGATGGATGCAAAGGATATCATAGGTGATTTGGCGTTTCACAAGGTGAGATTCGGTGTAAACGAACAAGCAATTATGGAGTTTTTGCAAAACAGACAGTATTGTACAGACTATGTGTTGGCAGAAGGTCTTCAGCCGGTACATGGAAAGGACGCAAAGATAGAGTATTTTTTCAACACCAGTAAGAATCTTCAGCCAAAGAGAAATGAAGATGGAAGTGTTGATTATAAGGAATTAAACACCATCAGCCATGTAAAGGCTGGTGATTTATTGGCGAGATTAATCAAAGAAGACCCAGGTAAGCCGGGAAAAAATGTGTTGGGAGAGGAAATTAAACCTCGTACCGTTTATTCCCTGAAATTGGATTTTGGAAGAAACATTACCTGTAATGAAGACCGAACAGAGATTTATTCCGATGTAACAGGCCATGCCAATGTTGTTAATGATAAGGTATTTGTCTCCGACGTGCTTCAGATTCCGGCGGATGTAGATAATTCTGTAGGAAATATTGAATATAATGGCAGCGTTGAAATCAGAGGAAATGTAAAGGCAGGTTTTTCTGTGAAGGCTACAGGCGATATCATTATTGATGGTGTCGTAGAAAATGCATACGTAGAATCAGTAGGGCAGATTATTGTTAAGCGTGGAATTCATGGAATGCACAAAGGCATTTTGAAGGCTGGGACAAATGTCATGGCAAAATATATAGAAAATGCCACGGTTTATGCCGGCGGATATGTGGAAGCAGAAGCAATACTAAATAGCGACGTGTCTGCAACAGATGAGGTTCGTGTACATGGCAAAAAGGGCTTGATTAATGGTGGAACGGTACGTGCGGGCAAGAGTATTGAGGTTGAATATGCCGGAACGGATATGGGAACCTTTACTATCTTAGAGGTTGGTATCGAACCGGCACGAAAGCAACGTTATCTGGATTTGAGCAAGGAAGTGACCAAAAAAGCAAAAGAGCTGGAGGACTTGAAGGTTATTATTGATAATTATAGTGCGATATTAAAACGCGGCGAGGTGCTTCCAAAGGATAAGCTTCTTTATGTTCAGAATTTAGCTATGGAATACAAAGCAAAAAAACAAGAAATTGAACCTTTGAGAGATGAAATGAGGGTGATTCATATTGAAATGATGGAATCAGACCGCTCTTATATAGCAGTAACAAGAACGATTTTCCCAGGCGTGGAATTGGCCATTTCAGATTTGAGTTATCATATCAAAGAAAAAATGAATTACTGCAAGTTCAAAAAACAGAATGGAGAAATTCGTTCGGTGACTTTCTAAAGAAGGCTGGGTGAATATATGTCAATTAGACCCGTTGTTATTAGCGGAATGATGCAAAGATCTGATGATATTGGAACAATAAAACATCAACAGGATACCAGACCGGCTGTGGAACAACAGAACCTGCAGACGCAGCTGGTGAAGAAGTCAGAAGAGATGCGTCATCAGGTGCTGAATCCGGAAAATAGTGAAAAAACAGATACTCACGCAGATGCGAGAGAAAAAGGAAAAAATGAATATTTCTACCGCAAGCAGTCTGGCAACAAGAAAAAAGAAGAGTCAGATGGAACCGTCATAAAGAAGAACTCCGGCGGGGGCTTTGATGTTAAGATATAAAGGACTAGGACATGTTAGCAGTTGAGATTGTACTTATAATAATAGGTGTGGCTTTCTTAATAGGAAGCCACTTTATTGAGGAAAGATTTTCTGATAAGGATTTGCAGGAAATTGCCAAAATGAGCGAAACACAATTGAATATTATCGTGGAAAAGCAGGTGAAGCAGGCTCGTACACAGGTGGAAGATTCTGTGGATGAAATTATTGAAGACACGCTGGCTGTTACAAAAAGAGGGCTTGAGAAGGAAACCAATGAGAAAATTATGGCGGTAAGTGAATATTCCGATACAGTTCTTGATACGATGAATAAAACACATAACGAGATTATGTTTTTATACAGTATGCTAAATGATAAGCAGGCGGAGATTACAGAGACAGTCGGAGCATTACAGAAATATACCCCACCAAAGGTTGAAGCTACTAATAATATAGTAGAAACCCGGAATGAAATCATGTCCACCTCTGTAGCTTCCGAAGAGGCGGTTTCATATGCGCAGTTCTCAGATATGGATGGAAAGCAGGAGAGCATATTTTTAAATAAAAACGAACAGATTCTTTCCCTTCACAAGGAAGGCAAATCGGAAGTGGAAATTGCAAAAGCTTTGGATTGTGGCCTTGGTGAGGTAAGACTTGTACTGGGTTTGTTCACAGAAGAAGGAAATAGATAATGAAATTTAAGTATTATTTAAAAGGGCTGGGAATGGGAATTGTTTTTGCTACTATTATATTGACCGTTTCCAGCATGGTGCATAAGGATGAGCTGTCCGATCAAGAGATTATAGATAAGGCAATGGAGCTCGGAATGATTATGCCAGAGAGTCAGGATGTGGAGTCAACATCCAAAACAGATGCACCGACAGAATCAGATACAACAACAGAGCTTGATATAGTGACTGAGGTGACATCAGAAACTGAGCCGGAAACAACCTCCGACTCGGAAACAATCTCCCAACCGGAATCAACCTCCGAACAGGAAACAACCTCCGAACCGGAATCAACATCTGAGTCACAGTCTCAGGGACCGATACATGTAGAGATTACGCAGTATGTACTTCACATCGCATATGGAGATACCCCAAGAATGATTGCAACGGAGCTCTATGAAAATGGTGTGATAGATGATGCGGCTGCATTTCGCGAATATTTAAGCGACAATGGATATGCCAAAAAGCTTCGCAGTGGGTCATATACCATTACAGTTGGGATGACATATGAAGAAATTGCCCAACTTATTACAAAATCATAAAAAATTGCTTGCAAATAGGCCTTTGGTGTGATATGAT
>CAYMYV010000098.1:0-7834 GCA_964394775.1 uncultured Lachnobacterium sp.
TGATTAATAATAAGCTGTTGTCATTGTGTGGAACCAATGAAAAGCTCTTCATTGCAAGATGATTTTTGCTTTCAAAAAATTCAAGATACATTCTGCGTAATTCATTTACGCCAAGACTCTTTTTCATTTCTATTTTCCTCTATTTCTTTATTATTCTTCTGTTATTTCTCTGACGTTTCTTCCATCGCCACTTCCGCCGCTGCTGCTTTCTTTGCATCAGAGGCTTTGCGCAATTTAATTCCGATAAACGCACCAAGTAAACCAATGGCCAGTAACACTACTGCAATTAAAAGATACTGTACTATACACAAAATAAAATCTGTCATATGATACCTCCATTTGTTTTCAAAAATATGCTCAAAATATTATACATAAGAATTCTGCATATTTCAAGGCTTTTCCTTTATTCTTCACCAATCAAAAACACCTGATTTTCTCGGGAAATATCCATAACTCTATCCGCCATTCCGGAGTTGGTGATTTTTCTCTTGTACAATGCAATTCCCTCATAGTTCTGCCACATATGCATAGGGAAAATCAAATCTGCATCCGTTTCCTTTAAGAAATAATCGAAGCCTTCATACTGGTACACTCCAAGTCTTGGGTCCATAGGCACAAACGCCAGATTAATTGGAAGCTTTGCTACCTTGCGAATCTGGAATTTGTAGTTACGCTCCTGTGTACCATTCGTAAGCTCCCCGGCGCCATCCCATTTCCAATTGCCCAAATCTCCCGCATGGAAGAAAGTTGCTCCATTGGTTTCTACATAGAACGCAACACCGGCATCTGTGGAATGAAACGTACGAATATTCAAATCATCCACCTGATACTTCTTATCCGCAGCCACAAAGGTAACTCGATCTCTTACTTTTGGGTCTATACCGTGCTTCGTAAGGAAATTCGGTGCAATACGAATATCCTTAGAAAATATGTATTTGATATTCTCATACTTGTCTGCCCAGCGCAACACATCCATATCATAATGATCCTTGTGACTATGGCTGGCAAACATATAGATTTTGGTCTCCGGCGTATACTCTGGTATTTTTCCGGTAAAGGTATAACCATTCACCTTATCACCGTCAAAATAGTCAAAAATTAATACCTTGTCATCTACTTCCACCAGAAAGCAGCTATGATGTATAAATATTACCTGCATATTACTCCAATCCCACGCTTTTGCATGTTGTAATTAGTTATCCGAAAAATCCCACTTCTTACTAATCAGCCTGCTTACTCCTTCAATCACCGGTCCTAATGCCAACACCATAAGGAAGGTTACAATCCCAAGACTTCCACCAAATATGATACCAATAATTGTTACTATCGCATCAAATGCCATACGCACCACCTTAAACGGCACCTTCGGAAGTCGCTTAGATATAATCATTGGCATTGCATCATATGGCGACGTCCCCATGTTCATATCAATATAAACTGCTACCGCAAATACGAATACAACAAGTGCCGGAACCAGCACTACACCCCTTACTATCCATGAATCAAACAAACCCTCCGGAAGAATCTTCGCCCATATCCATGAGAAAAAATCAATAGCGTATCCAACCAGAAACATATTTGCCAAGGTTCCAAAGCCCAGGTTTCTCCCGCCAAAAATCACTACAATAATCAGGAGGATAATATTCAAAAACGCCTGCCAATTTCCAAGACTCCAGCCTATCGTCTGCGCAATAGAATTGTTCATTAATGTACATGGGTCTGTTCCCAAATCCACCAACAGCAACCACGATAAACAAAAGCCCATAATGATTACCGCCACGACAGTCGTTATGAGACGTGGCCAGAAATGTTCTTTCTCAAAAAAGCCGGCATATATTTCTCTAAATGTATTTTTCATCTCTTTACGTCCTTTTTATGAAACTTAGCTCATTGTAACACAAAAAAACACTATATGCTATTCTTTTTCGAAATAGCATATAGTGCCTGAATCATAATCTATTTATTTCTTCAGATTTGAAACAAAATAATATCCGTCCTCGTGTGCGGTAAGGGTAACTTCATATGTTTCTTCCGTTTCAGTGTACAGACATTGAAGCTTAACCGTACCATTGTTGTCTTTTACGCCTGATTCAACAGTGATTGAAGAATAATGCGTATCTCCATGCTGTAAATAATACGCATCATATTCTTCAAGATATACAAATCCATCTAAATCCACTTTGTTTGTATCTTCAAGCTTAATGTTAGCGTACTTCTGGAGCATCTCATCCATATAACTGGTTGATACCTTCAGAACGTCTGTCTCAATCTCTCCCATCTCCTGCTTCAAAGCAGCATTTTCTTCATCGGTACGTTCCTGATCATCACGTGAACAATCATAAAATAATTCTTCCAGACTAATATCTTTTACATCCGAATATTCGCAATTCAAAAAAGCATTCGTAATGATGTTGTCAGACACATTGAAGAAATTCTTGTTAAACCAATCGATCTCTTCCTGAGACAGGGTTGTTTCTTCATTTTTAACACCGCTATCTCCTTCATCACTCTGACTAACTCCACCACAAGCCGTTAAGCTAAGTACCAACGTCAATATGGTTAACAAATTTACCACTTTAATCTTTTTCACTACAAAAACCTCCTAATCTCATATATTCCTAACGGATTCATTCTAACACAGTTGCTTGGGTATTTGCAATAGCATCTTCTAACCTTAAGGAAAGTGTAGATGGCAATTCATAATTTTTTCCCTTTACCTTTGTATTTTTTATTTCTAACATTGCACAGAATATTTCTTTATTTAACCTCCTCATATGTATTTATTCCGTACAACCACAACAACTATATCCTTTATCCTTTATAAAAAGAATGACGTTTTAGTGAATTCTCAAAAAAATTTTAAAATTCACTAAAACGTCATTCTTTTTTTGCTCTTTATGCTTTAGATTTGACATTACTAAAATTTATACCAACGGAGGTTTTACTTATGAAAAAATTCAAATCTATCTTAATTTTAACTTTTTGTTTTGCATTGTTGTTAACTACAACTAATGTTACAGGTGATTATGGAATTGATACATGTGGACATTTTACTCAACCAGTTGAGAAAAAATAATACTAATACCATTTAATGTTAGAATTAAAATTTAATTCATAATAATCATTAATAAAACGTTTTACAATTTCTATTTCACAAAAATCGGCAACATAATAGGTGTAACGGTACAGTTTCTCGTATTCAAAACTGTACTGTTCTCCTATATTCTCTAGATTATATGCAACTTCATCATAAACATAAGCTAAATTTGCTATATCTCCAGACTTAACCATGACATGTCCTACATATTTCGCAACCCTAATTGCCTCTTCATACTCTCCAAGCGAAAAATATAGACTAGATAAAACTCTATACAAAAAGGAAAAACCATTCCATTGATTTTCAAACTTTATTTTACTATTTTTCATTTGATTAATCACATTTTCTATTAACCCAATTCCCTCTTCATTTTTCCCTTGGTTATGCAATATCTGCGCCATACGTCCTATTATTTCCATCTCTGTTTGTGAATAATATACCAAATCATTTTTATTATACTGTCTAACGCGTTGTGTCCTATTTAATAATCCCTCTAGTTTGGCATATACCTCTTCTTCATCCATTTGTTTAAGAAAATATTTTGCCATATATTCACTATATTTAACATATTGATAATTTGTTTCACTACTCATATCTAGATACTCTTGTATCTGATGAAGTATCCTTAGTTCCTCTTGATAATCACCTTCTATATTTGCACGTCTTTGCGCTCTCCTTAATTCATATGCTTTTATTTCATCAGCATCTAATTCTCCTCGATAAAAACACCAATTAATATGTAAACGTTCTGCAAAAGCGACAAAATTTTTTCGTGATGGAGCTCTCTTTCCAACCTCCACTCTAGAATATGTTTCTGGCTCGCAAATACCTTCGCTCAATTGTGCTTGTGTTAAATCATTTTCATTTCTCTTGGACACTAAATATTCATGCATCATATAGAACTTAGGCTTACTTATTTCAAAATATTCTGGCTGAAATGAAGTATCTATATTCTCTTCTTTAAAAATATTAATAAATACTTCAAGCTGTTTTTTATAAAAATATAAATTTGTATTTTCTTGCTTTGATAATAGTGGTATATATAAATTAATAACCTCTATAATATCAAAAATAGATTTATCCTCTCGCAACAAATATATAGCATGTTCACATAAATGCCTCTGTTCATTCTCTCTTATACTTGCTTTGAATAAATTTATCCCCATGCAAGTAAGTTTTGAGTAACACTTTGCTTGTTCACTTAACTCTAATCTTCCATTATATATGTATTTTTCTAATCCCCAAAACAGAGTTAGCCCCTCTTCAACAGTTAAAACGTTTCCCTTTATTCCATAATATAAATACAACATAAGAATATGCAATTCCATAGAACTAAACAAAACGTTCGTTTTCTTTAAGACATACATATCTTTTATTGTTTGATTTGCGGCAACTTTCATCAAATTCGCCGCTTCTGTATACCTTTCTTCTTTTGCTATGCAAATTGCAGTTGCATAAGAAAAAAATTGTTTTACTAGTTTTTTATTACAAGCTACACTTTGCGCCACATCGGATTTTAGAAGTTCTTTCAACAACCTCCAATTTGAATCACGTATCGCTTCACAGGTACGTTCCTTCCATTCATGATATTTATATTCATCTTTTGTCACCATAACTGAAAAAAGTTCCGCAGACGCACCCATTCTTTCCATCAAGTATTCAAACAACAACGTATCTGGCACTCGTGTACCTTTTTCAAAATATGACATCATAGCAGGAGAACACAATCCCTTGCACACCTGTTTTGCATCTACTTCTTTTTCAATTCGAAAACGTCTTAACATTTCTCCTAACGTAATCTGTAACATAATTGCCTCCTACCAACACCACACTACCGGTGTTTTCGACATATGAAGCCCCAGTGATTCCTGTAATCGTGCAGAAGCTTCGTTTCCTTCTACCACCTGACCATATGGAATCTGACCAAGCTCTAGTGCATAATTGATTACGTAAGCTTCTAAGGCCTTCCCGATTTTTCTTCCTCGATATTCTGTGAACACATGAAGCATCCCCATGCTTCCGTCATCGTGAATACCAATATATCCCGCAAACCGGTCGTCTACAAACGCACCAAACATACAGCCTGATTCGATACGTTCTCGCACATAATCTGCGCCATATTCGTCATCCTCGCCTGCATCCTCCAGTAGCTCATAGGTACTTTTTACTGCATCATGCTGCTCTAATGTCAATGGACGAATCACCAGCCCCTCTGCTGTCGGCTGTCCATCCGGACGATATAAGCCACTGACAGACATTTTTTCGCGCTGGGTATATACAGATTGGTAGCACACCAGTATTTCTTCTAGTCCAAACATCTGACATACTGTGTCTGCTAATTCTCTCTGATGCAGAACAAGCTTATTGATAGACTTCTTCACAGAATCCGGAAGCTGTTCCAAGAACTCTACAGACGCTCCCGTATAGAAAACAATTCCCGTATCCTTATCCTTAAGGAGTATCTTATCCTCATCTCTGGCAACAAGAATCGCTCTTCCGCGATTAATCAGCTCAATCATATCAATATGAAGCAGCTTTTGCTTCATCAAAAAAGCCTTGCATTCCTGCAATTCCATGTATTTTTCATATAGGTCCGGACGACGGGACTTCGTACGTTCTACAGAAGCCTCTAGACGCCACGCATCAATCTTCTTCTGATTGCCACTTAAAAGCACCTCTGGCACTTTCTTTTCGTGCCATACCTCCGGTCTGGAGTACTGTGGATGCTCTAAAAGCTCTCCATGAAAAGACTCTGTCTCTGCGGACACCTCATTGTGCAGTACCCCCGGCACCAGTCTGGAAATCGCATCAATCATAACCATTGCCGCCAGCTCCCCACCTGTCAGCACATAGTCACCGATGGATACATAATCTGTCACAACCTCTTCTAATACGCGCTCGTCAATTCCTTCATAATGTCCACAAAGAAAAATCAAATCATCACTCTTAGCTAAATCCTCTGCCATTCTCTGTGTAAAAGGATACCCCTGTGGTGTCACGTAAATTACACGTTTCTTATTTTCCGATGGTATTTTTTTCGTCACACTCTCATACGCATCAAAAACAGGCTGTGCCTGCATCAGCATGCCTGCACCGCCGCCATATGGATAATCGTCTACTTTTTTATGCTTGTCCGTAGAAAAATCCCTGATATTTACTGCTTCAATTGTTATGTGTCCTGCCTCAATGGCGCGGCCTGTAATCGAAGTCGAAAGTCCTCCCGTTACCATTTCCGGGAATAATGTTAAAATATGAAAATTCATAATGCCCTTAATGATTCACTTTCCTTATAATTGATAATAATTCTTCTTTCCGTTTTTTAATCTACCCGTTTCCAGCTAATCGCGTAGACCCGGCAGCAAATGTACAAGCACTGTTCCCTCTTCCAAATTTACTTCTTTAATACAGTCCGGAATCTTCGGCACCAAAAGTTCCGGTGCACCTGCCTTAGTGAAAACATATACATCATTTGCACCTGTCTGAAGCACATCTGTAAGCTCACCCAAATCCTCGCCTTCATCTGAGATACCCTTCAAGCCAATCAAATCAGCAATGAAGTACTCTCCCTCTTCTAGCTTTACTGCATTTTCACGGGTAACCAGAAGGTCTGCCTGTCTATATTTTTCCACATCATTGATGTTGTCGATTCCTTTAAATTTCAGGATAACCATATTCTTGAAGAACTTCACCGAAGCCACTTCCAAGTCAAGCCGTTGCTTGCCATCATCCAAAATTACTTTCTTTAACTTTTTAAATCTCTGTGGGTCATCCGTGGTAGGAAACACCTTTACTTCCCCACGAACTCCATGTGTACTTGTGATTACACCTACTCTAAAAAATTGTTCCATATGCACCTCGTATTCTACATGTATAATTCATCTAATGTAATTAGAATCCTATCTTCAGACTTCTCGCATTCAAAACCTGATTTTGAAATAAAACCATATTTATAGCATGTTAAACCAGAATGATTTACCTGAAGAATTTCCTCTTTCACCATAGACTCTGTGATAGGTTCCTTTCTAAATTTTGCTTCATAGAACACATATCCCTTATCATCCAAGGTTACAATATCGAATTCACCATTTCTTTTATTGATTGGATCATCATAATAATATTTTCCAATCTTCTCAAAAATTTCATCTATATTACCAGATTTATTTTTTCTTATCAAATATTGCTTACATATATCTTCAAATAATTTTGGTACATATTTTGTTTCAAAGTCTTCCTCAATATATTTATCATAGAAAACATTTGAATCCATAATCTGCATTCGTGAAATATTTCGAAAAATATATTTATAATAAAATAAAGACAAGTTATCCGATATGAAATATCCAGCCTTTTTCTTATTGTCCTCATCATTAATAGGTGCTTCTTTTTTTACTACATCCATTTTGATAAGCTTGTCTAAAACATCTACAAGTGTTGGACCACTTGATACATTTGACTGGTCTAAAATATCTTTGTATTTCGAAAATCCTTTCGATAAAGCTTCAAACACCTCATTGGCATTAGTAATCTTGGATATTTCGGAACTCAAATACATAGATACTTCATTTTCTAATCTCGCGCCTGGAGATGCAATAAGCTCAATAATATTTTCTCTTACACTTTTTTTTGCATCCACCAAACGATTATAATATGGAATGCCACCAAACACACTATATAAACGCACTTTATCCTCATTAGAAAAACCTTCATAAAATAAAGCCGTTTCATAATAATCCATAG
>CAYMYV010000099.1:0-7817 GCA_964394775.1 uncultured Lachnobacterium sp.
CTAATGTATTCTACTATGTATTAAATGATGATGCATGGTGCTGTGTACGTCCTTCCGGTACGGAGCCTAAGATTAAATTCTACTTTGGTGTCAAGGGAACTTCTCTGGCAGATGCAGAAAGCAAGAATGCACACTTGAAAGAACATACGATGAAGATGTTTGAATAGTATAACCGGGAATTAAAAGTATGATAAAGGTGTACATATGTCCTGATTGTGGATGGATGAGAATGGTATCTCGTCGCAAGGAAGTGGAATGCCATCGTTGCGGCACGAAGCAGATGGCTTGCACCAACCTGACCATGAAAAACTTTACAGATATGAGTGAACAGGAACGTTCCAATTACAGTGAAGGGTGGTTATATATCCACAAAAGGAAAGGAAGTAAGTAGTAATGAAAAAAGATATGGAAGCAAATAGAAAGAAGAAGCGCAACAGTAAGAAAAAAAGACAGCGCAATAAGATTATTGTTTTTGCCGTAGAAGTCCTTCTTCTTGTGGTGGTAGCGTTAGGTGTGTATCTGTGGACTCAGTTTTCAGATATATATTCAGAGATGAGTATTGAGTCTGAATTTGCGGATGATAGTCAGGCAGGTATTAACGAAGATCTTTCTTCTGAAACCAAGGAGACACTAAAAGGATACACAAATATAGCTTTGTTTGGATTGGACAACAGATCGGTAGGGAACTATGATTCAGGCCGTTCGGATTCCATTATTATTGCAAGCATCAATAATGAAACGAAGGAAGTGAAACTGGTTTCAGTGTATCGTGACACTTATCTTAGTGTAGGTAATGGTAAGTTCAAGAAGGCCAATACAGCGTATTCCTCTGGTGGTGTAAAGCAGGCAGTGCAAATGTTAAATACCAATTTAGATTTGGATATCAAAGAGTATGTGTGTGTTGACTGGAATGCTTTAATTGAAGCAATTGATGCCCTTGGTGGTGTTAATATTGACATAACTGAAGCAGAAGTAAAATATATTAACCAATATGTCAAGGATATGAATGTAGAGATTGGCTCAAATAAAGAACTTGTTAAGAGTGCCGGTCTTCAGAAGCTGAATGGTGCGCAGGCAACAGCATATGCTCGTATTCGGTATACTTCTGGTAATGACTTCAAGCGAACATCCCGTCAGAGAATTGTGATTGAGGCGATGTTGGAGGAAGCAAAGTCAGCAAAAGTCAGCACATTATTAGATATTTGCAAGGCAGTTTTCGGAGATATTTCTACCACATTGACTTTGTCAGAAATCCTGGATTTGGCAATGGACATTAGCTCTTATAAGATTGCTTCCACATCCGGATTTCCGTTTGAAATGACGACGAAGGATTTGTCTGGAAGTGGTGATACGGTAGTTCCGATTCTTTTGGATAAGAATGTTGCAGAACTTCATGAGTATCTCTTTGGGACAGTAGACTATGAACCATCTTATTCCGTTAAGTCAATCAGTAATACAATTATTGAGAAGACGGCTGTTGATGAAAATACTACTCCGATTAATGTCGATGCTTATAATGATACTGCCGGTCAGGATGGAACCGTATTTGACTAACAGATAACTGGTAGACTGGGTACAAGGTACCTAGTCTACCATTCTATTTTTTGCATAATATAGTTTCGTGGTGAGATATGGTATGAGAATGAGGGATATACTACGGGAATGTAAGATATATTACCGGAATGAGAGATATACTACGGGAATGTAAGATATATTACCAGAATGAGAGATATACTACCAGAATGAGAGATATACTACGGGAATGTAAGATATACTACCAGAATGAGAGATATACTATGGGAATGTAAGATATACTACGAAAATGTGAGATATGGTACGGGAATGTGATATATACTACTAGAGAATAAGATAAAATAGAAAGAGGACAAATCATATGAATTCATACGTGATTGATAAAATTAAATCCACCAATCAGAAATATCTGATGCCACTTCTTGACAAGGAGCTTCCGGCCAAATTAGAGGCACAGCTTGAACATATGGATTGGTCAAATCTGGATGCGATTTGCGACAAGGAACAGAAGCGTGGTCAGTTTGCACCACTTGGCGCGATGGAGCTTCCGGAGATTGAAGCAAAGAAGGAAGGCTTCAAGGAGGTTGGCTTAGATGCGATTAGAAAATGTAAAGTAGGCGCAATACTTCTTGCTGGCGGACAGGGAACCCGTCTTGGCTTTGATAAGGCGAAGGGGATGTACAACATTGGTGTGAACAAGGAACTGTATATTTTTGAACAGTTAATCCGCAATCTCCAGAAGGTGACAGATGAAGCGGGTGAGTTCGTGCCATTATACATAATGACAAGTGACAAGAATGATGCAGAGACTCGGGGCTTTTTCGAGGAACATAACTATTTTGGATACAATAAGGATTTCGTGAAATTTTTCGTGCAGGAAATGGTTCCGGCAGTAGATTTTGATGGAAACGTTCTCATGGAAGCTACGGATTCGCTGGCAATGTCTCCAAATGGAAATGGTGGCTGGTTCACCTCTCTTGTAAAAGCGGGTCTTGGCGCTGATTTATTAGAAAAAGACATTGAATGGCTGAATATTTTTGGAGTGGATAATGTATTACAGCAGATTGCAGACCCGGTATTCGTTGGTGCAACCATCCAGTCCGGATGTGTCAGCGGTGCGAAGGTTGTGCGCAAATGTGACCCATACGAAAGAGTTGGTGCGCTCTGCTTAGAGGATGGAAAACCATCGATTGTAGAATATTATGAGCTGACACCGGAGATGGCGGAGGCTACAAATGAAGCGGGTTCCTTGCTCTACGGCTTTGGAGTTATCTTAAACTACATTTTCAGCGTAGAAAAATTGTTTGATATTGTGGAAAAACAGCTTCCGCTTCACATTGTAGAGAAGAAGGTTCCATATCTGGATGAAAACGGCAATCTGGTTAAACCAGAAGCACCAAACGCTTACAAGTTTGAGACATTAATTCTTGATATGGTATTTATGATGGATAATTGTTTATCCTTTGAAGTCGAAAGAGAAAAAGAATTTGCACCTGTCAAAAATGCAACTGGTGTAGATTCCGTAGAATCAGCGAGAGAATTATTACAGAAGAACGGAATTGAGATTTAAGTTGAATTTTTAGAAAGGCCTCCAACGTGGTTTGGCGATTTGAGGATTCATGTGATTTTGAATTTTCATAATTCGGAATTCATGTATGGAGAAACAGGTAAGTAAGAGATGTGTGGAATTGTAGGATATGTAGGTAGAGAGCAGGCAGCACCGATTTTGTTGGATGGATTGTCTAAGCTCGAATATCGTGGATATGACTCTGCGGGGATGGCGATTTATGATGGCGAGCATATCAATATTCAGAAAGCGATGGGACGTTTGAAGGTGTTAAGCGAGATGACGCATGATGGTGCGACAATGCCGGGGTGTGTTGGCATTGGTCATACTCGCTGGGCTACCCATGGAGAGCCTTCCAATGTGAATGCTCATCCGCATTACAACACAGATCAATCCATTGCTGTTGTCCACAATGGTATTATTGAGAATTACCAGAAATTGAAACAGAAATTAGAAGCGCGCGGTTACAAATTTTTATCTGCGACAGATACAGAGGTTGTTGCACATCTTTTGGATTATTATTATAATCAGTGCAAATACGACGCCTTAAGTGCTGTGGGAAAAATTGTGCATCGCGTAGAAGGCTCTTATGCATTAGGGATTATTTTCCTAGATCAGCCGGAGTTGGTATATTCTATCCGTAAGGATAGTCCATTAATTGTTGGTCATGCCGATGGTGGCAATCTCATTGCCTCAGATGTACCGGCAGTTTTAAAATATACGCGTGATGTGTATTTTATTGAGAATGAAGAAGTGGCTGTGTTATCTAAGGATGACATTAAGTTTTATAATATTGATGGTGAGCCTTTGCAGAAGGAATCGAAGCATATTGATTGGGACATCAATGCTGCGGAAAAAGGCGGTTACGAGCATTTCATGTTAAAGGAAATCTATGAGCAACCTAAGACGGTTCGTGATACGATTGCACCGCGTATAAAAACGTATAGCGTGGATGACAAAGCATCGGGGATGTCAGAAGAATATGTGGATATTGAGGAATTGGGCATGACCGATGACGAGATTCGCAGCATCAAGAAGATTCACATAGTAGCATGTGGTTCTGCTTATCACACGGGTGTAACCAGCAAATATGTATTTGAAGGGCTTGCCCGTATTCCGGTAGAGGTGGACTTGGCATCTGAGTTCCGTTACCGCAATCCAATCCTGGAAGAGGGAACCCTGGTGATTGTAATCAGTCAGTCCGGGGAAACCGCGGATTCGCTTGCGGCACTTCGTCTGGCAAAAGCTCGCGGGGTGGAAACGCTCGGTATCGTAAACGTAGTCGGAAGCTCAATCGCTCGCGAAGCAGATAAGGTAATGTATACCTGGGCTGGCCCGGAAATCTCTGTCGCTACCACAAAGGCATACAGCTGTCAGCTAGTCGCACAGTATCTATTGGCGCTTAAGTTTGCAGATGCACGTGGTTTTGTATCGAAAGAGGAGATGAATTCATATCTGCTTGATTTAGAGAAGCTTCCGAATCAGATTGAGAGACTTCTTGCAAATAAATCTAAGGTTCAGAAATTTGCAAACCGCTATGCTGCCGCAGAGAATGTATTTTTTATCGGCCGAGGCATTGATTATGCGATTTCCATGGAAGGCTCCTTGAAGCTCAAGGAAATCTCATATATTCATTCAGAGGCATATGCGGCCGGCGAATTAAAGCATGGCACAATCTCCCTGATTGAAGACGGCACCTTGGTTGTAGCAGTAGTTACCCAGGAGGATTTGTATGCAAAAACCATTAGCAATGTGGTAGAGGTAAAGAGCCGCGGTGCTGTAGTATTTGCAGTTACCAACGACGACAACCAGGAAATCGAACAGAACGCAGATTATGTCACATACATTCCAAAAACCAACAAATACTTTACCAATTCGCTGGCAATTATTCCATTGCAACTGTTTGGTTATTATGTATCTGTTGGCAGAGGCCTGGATGTAGATAAGCCACGTAACCTGGCAAAATCTGTTACTGTGGAATAAATTAAGTAAGTATATAGGTATATAAGTATATAAGTGTATATGTGTATAAGTATGTTGGGCATATTATTTATGGGCTAGACCGTCACTCTGTGACGGTCTAATCAATTTATTTGAGATGAAGTATTTAAGATGAAAGACTGATTTTGAATTTTCTAAGGATGGTTTTAAAGCTTCTAAAGGTGGTTTAGAAGCTTCCAAGGGTGGTTTTAAAGCTTCTAAAGGTGGTTTGGAAGCTTCCAAGGATGGTTTAGAAGCTTCTAAAGGTGGTTTGGAAGCCTTCAAAGGATGGTTTTTGGAAGCTTCAAAGGTGATTTGGAAGTTTCAAAGGATGGTTTTGAATTTTCTAAGAGCGCTTGTAGCTTTTAAAAGTTGGTTTGGGGTGTCGAATAGATGTTTTTCGAGTTTTTAAAGCGCTTTGGGTATATACAGATTTTTTATGGCGCTGTGCCCAAAATATGGACGAATTTCTTGCTTTTTTACAGTCTGTTTGGCGGTCGTGGGTAATGGTAGAAAAATTCTTTCTAATACCCAGCTTTTTGAAAAAAGCAGGGTATTAGAGACTAATTTTCTTTATATACCCATAGACTAGTAAAACACAAACGATATTATCATTTTCGAGGCATAAAATGGGTCTAGAAAGTAGATTTTTTTCTATAGACCCAACCCATGCACAGAAGAAGGCAAATGTATGTCCTACAGAAGCAAATCCATGTTCAGTAGAAGGCAAATGTATGTCCTACAGAAGCAAATCCATGTCCAGAAGAAGCAAATCTAGGTCCTACAGAAGCAAATCCGTGTCCAGAAGAAGCAAATCCATCCCTACAGAAGGCAATTCATGCCTACTAGAAGCAAAACCTTATTCATATTCAGCGAAAATTTTATCATACATTTAGAATTATGTCACAAATTCTACACATTTACGCGATAAACTAAGCTCTGTAATACGAAAGGAGTGCATATTCATGGAAAACAATTATTACAATCCATATACAAATCCAGATACAAATTCACAGACAAACACATCAAACACAGGATATACAGCAAATTCTGCAAACACAACAAACACAGGATACACAGCAAATTCTGCAAACACAACAAATACAGGATATACAGCAAATTCTGCAAACACAACAAATACAGGATACACAGCAAACACAGCAAATGCAGAATACACAGCAAATACAGAAACGGATAAAAACCAGAATCCATACACATCTTATACCTACCAGCCAAAGAAGAAAAAATCTCTAAATCTTGGAGAAACATTAATCAAGACTGTAGCGGTTGCATTGGTGTTTGGCCTTGTAGCGGGCGGTGTTGGCATTGGGGTAGTAGGTATCGGTGGAAATGCTCTTGGTATTTTTGCAGATGCAGATGGAAATGATGCAGATGGCGATAGTGGAAGCGGCAACAATAATGGAAATACCAACCAAAGTAATAGTAATACCAACCAGGGCAGTGACAGTACCAACGTAGAAATTATTCCATCCACAAACACAGATTTAAATACAACTGTGGCGATTATGGATGTATCGGGATTGGTAGAAAATGCGATGCCATGTATTGTTGCGATTACCAATGTTTCTGAAACAGTTTACCCGAGTATGTGGGGACAGAGCTACGTTCAGGAAAGTGAAAGCTGTGGTACAGGCTTTATTGTAGAGCAGGATGCGGAATATATCTACATTGCGACAAATAATCACGTGGTAGCAGATGCAAAGGAACTAACGGTTCAATTTAGTGATGATTCAACAGTAACTGCAGAAATTAAGGGGCAGGTTGCTTCTAAGGATTTGGCGGTAATTAAGGTTGCGTTGTCGGATATTTCCAGCGAAACACTTGCAGCGATTCGTGTGGCAACCTTAGGCGATTCTAATGAACTTAAGGTAGGCGAGGGCGCGATTGCCATCGGTAACGCATTAGGCTATGGACAGTCCGTGACAACAGGTGTGGTAAGTGCCCTTGGCAGATCAGTTACAGTAACGGATTCAACAACAGGAACTACCATCATTAATAATAACCTGATTCAGACAGACGCAGCAATTAACCCTGGTAACAGCGGTGGTGCACTGTTCAATGTAAAAGGCGAGGTAATTGGTATTAACTCCGTAAAGTATTCTAGCACCAGCGTAGAAGGAATTGGATATGCGATTCCGATTTCAGATGCTATGGTTGTGATTGAGAAGCTGATTAGCGGAGAACAGATTGATACTGCAAAGGCTGGATATCTTGGAATTCAAGGTGTAGATAGCAATTATGGTGTATACGTATACAAAGTATTTTCGGGCTCTGCAGCAGAAGAAGCAGGAATTCATGTAGGTGATATTATTACTGAATTTGAAGGCAATTCGATTTCTACAATGAGCCAGTTGAAGGAGCTGTTAAGCTACTATGCGGCAGGGGAATCCATTGACCTTGTAGTGCTTCAGGCAAAAGGAAATGAATATGTAGAAAAAGAAATTACAGTTGTATTGGGTGACTCTAGTACAATTCAATAGAGCAATAATACTTGCAAAAAAGCCAAAGACGTGTGATACTTGTATCAGACGTCTTTTTACCTTATAGGATTAGGGTGTCAAAAGGTGCTGTTACAAATTATGTTTGGCAAATTACACAAATACCGTTCATTTTTTGACACGTATTTCAAACATAAGTTTTTCTAAGTGCTTTGAATAAACAATTTGAAAAAGGGACGTGACCGGCTTAAATTCGCCATCCATGGCTCAGTTAAGCC
>CAYMYV010000100.1:0-7806 GCA_964394775.1 uncultured Lachnobacterium sp.
ATGGTTACCATCCATAGTTTTCATTGAACGTTTCATGGTAATTCCTCCTATATAAATTAAATGTTCAAATTAGTGACAAAATGTACCCCACAAACCACGCAAGTATACAATGCCTTTACTATATAATATAGGAGTTTTGTCCTAAAAAATCAAGCGATTTGACGATTTCTTTTGTATTTTTACCAATGCATAGAATACTTCTCCCAACATCCTTTGAAAAACACTTGCAAAAAATGGATAATACGTTAAAATAGATAACGGTGTCTATAAACAATTTTAATTATATAGAAACAGAACTTTCACAAATAAATTTGCAAGTACTGTTGCTTGCTCCTTGACAGTTCTGAACTGGAGGAAACACATGATTCAAGCTAGTAATATTACTTTAAGACTTGGAAAAAAGGCCCTTTTTGAAGAAGTAAATATCAAATTTACAGAAGGAAACTGCTACGGACTTATCGGAGCCAATGGTGCTGGTAAATCTACCTTCCTTAAAATCTTATCCGGACAGCTAGAGCCAACGAATGGTGACATCATCATCACTCCTGGGCAGCGTCTTTCTTTCCTACAACAGGACCACTTCAAATATGATGAATTTACGGTATTAGATACCGTTATTATGGGAAACCAGCATCTCTATGATGTCATGAAGGAGAAGGATGCTATCTATATGAAAGAAGACTTCACAGATGAAGATGGTATTCGTGCCAGCGAATTAGAAGGCGAATTTGCAGAAATGGACGGCTGGAACGCAGAGTCTGATGCTGCCACTCTTCTTAACGGTCTTGGTATTGAAACAGACTACCATTACACCATTATGGCTGACCTTCCGGGTGCACTCAAGGTCAAGGTTCTCTTAGCACAGGCATTGTTTGGTAACCCGGACATCCTGCTTCTCGACGAGCCTACCAACCACCTGGACTTAGATGCGATTGCCTGGTTAGAGGAATTCTTAATCAACTTTGAGAACACAGTAATCGTTGTATCTCATGACCGTTATTTCTTAAATAAGGTTTGTACCCATATTGCAGATATGGACTACGGCAAAATTCAGCTCTATGCCGGTAACTATGACTTCTGGTATGAATCCAGCCAGTTAATCGTTCGCCAGATGAAGGAAGCCAACAAGAAAAAAGAAGAAAAAATCAAAGAGCTACAGGAATTCATTTCCCGTTTCTCCGCAAATGCTTCCAAATCAAAGCAGGCTACTTCCCGTAAGCGTGCATTAGAAAAAATCCAGCTTGATGAAATCAAGCCATCCAGCCGTAAATACCCATATATTGATTTCCGTCCTCAACGCGAAATCGGTAACGAGGTTCTTACTGTGGAAGGAATTTCAAAAACAATTGATGGCGTAAAAGTATTAGACAACATTTCTTTCGTAGTTGGACGTGAAGACAAGATTGCTTTTGTAGGTGGAAACGAGCTTGCAAAAACCACCTTCTTTAAGATTCTTGCCGGAGAAATGGAACCGGACGAAGGAACCTACAAATGGGGAATTACCACAAGTCAGGCATACTTCCCTAAGGATAATACAGAAATCTTTGACACAAACGATTTAATCGTAGACTGGTTAACCACCTACTCTGAAATCAAAGATGCCACCTATGTACGTGGCTTCTTAGGAAGAATGCTTTTTGCAGGAGAAGACGGTGTCAAGAAAATGCGCGTTCTTTCCGGTGGTGAAAAGGTACGTGTGCTCCTCTCCCGCATGATGATTCAGGCAGCAAACGTTCTTATGTTCGACGAACCTACTGACCACCTGGACATGGAATCCATCACCGCATTAAACAACGGAATGATGAAATTCCCTGGAGTTATCCTATTCTCTTGTCGTGACCATCAGGTAGTACAGACTACAGCAAACCGTATTATCGAATTTCTTCCGGACGGAAGCATGATTGACAAGATGACAACCTACGACGAGTACCTTGAAAGCGACGCAATGGCTCGTAAGCGTACTGTTTACAATGTCAGCTTGGATGAAGAAAAAGAAGACAACGAGGAATAATACCATCAAAAAGAGCAGGTCAAAAAAACGACCTGCTCTTTCATATATTCATTATTTTTCTCTATACAATTCCATCCAAAATACTACCTGTATTATAATTATTTGAATATGTACCATCCTCGGTATATGTATTAGACTTGTTTGCTTCAGTTTCTGCCTGAGTTGCAACCATAGCAGCCTTTACAGAAATCTGATAAGCATAGGAGCCGGTTCCTGTAAACAGGCTTTCTACACTTGACATCTTTGAATTCTTGAATGTGTCCTCATCAAAAACCAAGGTATTGTCATCATCTACTGTAATACCAATCGCAGACAGCTTCTTCGCATAATCCTCTGAAATACCAGTCATTGCTTTCACAGCACTTGTGATTCCACTTGCTTTAGAATTCTCAGCGCTGATAATCAAGTCGTTGTATGCTTCAATAAAAGCACCAATTTCATCTGCAATCTCCTCGGTATCATATTCACCATTAATTGCGTTAAACAGCGTTCTATTCTTATACAAATCAATACCCACCGCATTTAGGTTATTTGCATTGTCTTTTATTTTTGCAATGGTACTTGCAGTATCCTTTGAAGTACTGCTTGTAGAAGCATTCACTCCCGCACTTGATGAATAATATCCGCTTGCAGACACCTTGTCTGCAACCGTGCTATTGATTCGCGATGCTTTTGCGCCCACCTGATATGCAAAAGACCCAACACCGCTGAACATACTCTTCACATCAGAAATACTAGAGCTTAAGAAAGCTTCCTTATCAATAGAAAGTGTATAATCACTTTTACTAATCGTAATCCCAAGCTTGCCAAGCATATCCGCATACTCATTTGTGGCATTTACCATATTAGCACCGGCTTTTGCAATGCTTTCTGTTTCAGCAGAGCCAACACTTTCTACTGTCGAATTATAATCCTCAATAAAAGCACTTACTTTCTCGTAAATTGCCTCCATATCGTATTCACCGTTTGCATCTGCCGTAAACAGACTCTTGCTGCCATAAAGCGCCTGCGCACTCTCCTTCAAATCCTCTGTTGATGATTTGATTGACTTTAAGGTTTGATCCGTATCATCTGTATCATTCTTAGAATTTGTCTTAGTTTCCTCATCATCCACAGCATAATACGCATTTAAAAGCTTAGAATAGGAACCATTCTTGATGCTTGCATAATCCGCAAGATTAATTCCCAGTATTCCATCTGTTGAAGATGAGCTTGAGGAACTGCTTGTACTTAAGCTGGAAAACAAAGTACTAATTGAGTTTGAATCATAACCATTAATTGTTGACATATGTTGCTCCTTTCTTCTGATATCTACTCCATTAGATATCTGTAATCTGCCAGTCAATGGCTTCTAGTCCATTAGAAGTAAGAAATGCATTGGTCTGGCTGAAGTGTTTACATCCAAAAAATCCACGATATGCCGATAATGGGCTTGGATGAGGTGCCTTTAATATTAAATGCTTTGGATTATCTAACATTGCAATCTTACTTTGTGCCGGTCTTCCCCAAAGGAGATACACCACCGGCCTGTCAATTTTGTTTACCTCACGAATAATTGCATCTGTAAACTGTTCCCAGCCCTTATTCTGATGGGAATTCGCCTGATGCGCGCGTACCGTAAGCACAGTATTCAGCATCAGCACTCCCTGTCTTGCCCATTTCTCGAGGTAGCCATTATTCGGAATCTTACATCCCAAATCCGACTCCAATTCCTTGTAGATATTCTGCAAGGATGGTGGAAGCTCCGGTTGGTCCGGAAGAACCGAAAAACATAGCCCATGTGCCTGATGCACATTGTGGTAGGGATCCTGTCCGAGAATAACTACCTTCACCTCAGACAGCGGGGTGTAATGCAACGCATTGAAAATATCTTCCGCCGGCGGGAAAACCGTAGTTCTCGAATATTCCTCTTTTACAAAATTGTAGAGTTCCTTGTAGTAAGGCTTTCGAAATTCTCCTTCCAAAGCCTTAGCCCAATCATTTGTAAGCATTGCCATAGTCTATCACTTCCTATATCGGCAGTTTTCGCATAAAACATTAGAATTGCGAAGCAATTCATATCTGTCGGGATAGCGACCGATTGTTATCTGCGAACAGAAACTCCTCTTTCTGCCAAATAGTTTTTTAAATCCTTAATCTCTAATTCTTTAAAATGGAATAATGATGCAGCCAATGCAGCATCTGCACATCCATCGGTTAATGCATCATAAAAATGCTCCTTAGTTCCTGCACCGCCAGAGGCAATTACCGGAATTGTAACATTCTGCGAAATCAAGCGAGTAAGCTCAAGGTCATATCCCGCTTTTGTTCCGTCACAATCCATGCTGGTAAGAAGAATCTCTCCGGCACCCATCTTATTGGCTTTTATCGCCCATTCAACAGCATCCAGTCCTGTATCAATCCGTCCGCCATTTTTATAGACATTCCAGCCGCTGCCATCCTCACGTCTTCTCGCATCAATGGCAACAACCACGCACTGGCTTCCAAACCTATCCGCGGCATTACTAATCAGCTCCGGGGTGTTAATCGCAGACGAATTAATCGAAATCTTATCTGCACCCTCCCGAAGAAGGACCTTAAAATCCTCTACCGTACGAATTCCGCCACCAACAGTAAACGGAATGAACACCTTTTCTGCCACACGTCTTACCATGTCAACAACCGTTCCTCTGTTATCAGAAGAAGCTGTAATATCCAGGAAAACCAACTCATCTGCTCCGGCCTTATCATATGCCGCTGCAATCTCCACAGGGTCTCCTGCATCCACCAAATTCACAAAGTTTACACCTTTTACCACACGTCCGCCATTTACATCCAAACAAGGGATAATTCTTTTCGTAAACATCCTAACAACCTCCCTTGAGTTCTGCAAAATTCTTTAAAATCGTAAGTCCTACCTCACTACTTTTCTCCGGATGAAATTGACAAGCAAATATATTGTCTTTTTCCACGGAAGCGTGAATGCAGGCACTATACTCGCAGGTCGCTTTTACAATAGATTCATCTGCTGCCTTTAAATAGTAAGAGTGCACAAAATATACATATGGATTTTGTTTCATTCCAACAAATAATCTTCCATCATTCTGCAGCTCCAAAGAATTCCATCCGATATGAGGAATCTTAAGTCCCTCTTTGTCCGGAATTCGAAGCACCTGACCATCTAAAATGTGCAGACCTTCTACTCCCTGACTTTCGTCACTTCCTTCAAATAATAATTGAAGTCCAAGACAGATACCCAAAAATGGTGTTTTTTTATCGACTACCTCTTTTACAACCTTGTCTAATTCAAACCTCTTTATCTGATCCATCGCCTCCCCGAAAGCCCCAACTCCCGGCAAAATCACATGATCCGCAGACAAAATTGTATGAAAATCTCGTGTAACTACACTCTCCTGTCCTACTGCAAGCAGTGCCTTCTCCACACTTCTTAAATTCCCCGCGTTGTAATCAATAATTGCAACCATGCTGTTCTCCTATGCTGTCTATTCCCATTCAATTCCTAATTCGTCCATTAGCTCATGTAAAGCAATTGTGTATGAATCCCGGTTTCTCTCTGTCAGTTCATACAATTCAATCGCTTCCTCATAAGTCAGCCCGAATTGCTCCTGTAGTTCAACCTTGATTCCATCCTTTAAGATTCCCATCTCTCCGGCGCAATCAAATAACAAGGTGTTGTTATCATTGACTTCACATCTTCCTGCCGCACTAATCAAGCAATCCAAGGCTTCTGCTTTTCTATCATTCTTCATGAATATTTGGTAAGCAGAAATCTCACTGTCTACGGCAGCAAGAGTCGAAACCTTACCATGGAACATCACATCCTTATCTTTGATTTCAAGACCGTTTAACTGTGCTGCTGCTTCCGTATACTGACCAAGCTTGTATAGCTTATTGGCCTTTGAAATAGCTGAGCTATATCCAATCAATGTTGTTCCAAAATATACAAATACTAAGATAGAAATCGCTAATAAGAATACCAATACAACCGGTCCCTTTGGCAATGGCGGTGTATTGTCCACAACCTTTGGTTTCTTTGGTTTTACACTCTTTGGTGCCTTAGGCTTCGCAGGTTTTTTCTCCTTTGCATTCTTTTTCTTCTTTTGCTTTTTATCCTTTATAGCAGCCTTATCCTCTGCCTCCGTCTTGTCGGCTTCAGCAAATGTAGCAAGAATCTGCGCATTTTCATCAGATAATTCTTCTATTCCAAAAGCATCGCCAGTCGTAAGAACCACCTGCTCTTTTACAGGTTCTTCCTCTTCCTTACCAAACAGTAAGTCCTTTAGCTTCTCTAAAAAGCCGCCCTTCTTAGGCTCTTTTGCAGTTCCCTTCTTCTCCGTCTCCGTCTCCGGTCCGTTTTCCTGTGCAGCCATCTCACCTGCCGCAAACGCAGCAAATGGGTCCGTCCCATCTATCGGTGTTTCGCTATCGTTACTAGCGAGTAATGCACCAATATCAGCCAAATCCTCTGTACCTGCAAGAAGATTAATCAAATCCTCTTCTCCCATTTGACTCAAATCAATCGCATCTGCCGGTGCCACATCATAATCTGCACTTAAATCTGGTTCTTTTGCACCTTCCTCACCTGAAAAGAGCTTCTCTAACGTTGTATTATCAAGAACCACTTCCTCAAGAGGCTTCTCCTCTGGTATCTCCTGTGAAGAAGTTTTTTCCCCCTGTGAGCCTTTATTTTTACCCTCTGTGCCTGCAATTCTTACATCTTCGTCTCCCAGACGATCTTCCGGAAGAATCTCATTTTCCTCAAAGATGTCAAAATATTCGGAATAATCATCTTCTACAAGCTCTCTCTCAAAATCCAAGAGAAATTGTGCTTCAGCTCTTGCAGTTGGGGTTAATCCATCTGGCGAAGTAAGCTTTGAACGATATGCGCCATATTTCCACGCCTCATCTCCAACCTTAGCCATCTGCAGTTCCTTTAAGAATTCTCTATCAACAGAGGTCGCCTCTCTACTTTTTTCTGTTTTGTTTACTGAATCGAGTAGCTCATCCAAGTAATTCTCTGCAGTCTGTTTGCTCATATAGTTTCTCCATAAACTGTATTATTCTTTGAAAAGCCATAAAGGGATGTGACACTTCATCACATCCCTCTCTAGATTTGTACTATTTTGCGTTTGACTTTGCAATCAACTCGTCCACTGCATCAACCAACATTCCAATCTCCGGCTTTGTCAACTGAGCATCTGCCCCAAGCTGTTCTCCTTTGCGTTTCATCTCTTCATTTACCAATGAAGAGAAGATAACAAGTGGAATCCTCTTAACCACATCATCTGACTTGCACAGCTTAGTAAGTCGGTGACCATCCATCTGCGGCATCTCAATATCTGTAATAATGAGGTGTACCTTGTCTAAGAGAGTGCCCTCTTTCTTAAGCTCTATAATCTTGTCCCACGCTTCCTGTCCATTCGCAGTAACAATAAGCTCCTCATACCCTGCCTTTTTCAAGCAATCGGTAATCAACTTGCTCAAAAGTGGGGAATCCTCTGCAATAAGAATTCTTGAATTACTTCTGTTTCTTTCCTGTAGCTTATCGATATCTGCCACACGAAGACCTGTTTCCGGGCTAATGGATGCAACAATTGACTCAAAGTCAAGAATAACAACCAGCTTACCATTCATCTTAATTACACCTGTTGAAACGCTGGTACCATTTGACGCATTAATTGTGGAATCCGGTTTAATAATCTCTTCCCATGATACTCTGTGAATTCCAATTACCTGGTCCACATGGAATGCAATGTTTAACCTATTGAAGTTCGTAATAATAAACAGACCCTCTT
>CAYMYV010000101.1:0-7796 GCA_964394775.1 uncultured Lachnobacterium sp.
CCAAGGTCTGTATCTGCAACGGTCTTTCGCTTGATTACACGCTGTACCAGAATCTTATGGGATACAACGTCATTTCCTTCCGTAATTGCCTTTTCAACAGATTCGAATGGCTCGTGCTCTGCCAATACAAGACCGAAGGAATTATAAATAAGCGTATATCCGGCAATACCGGTTTTCTCCTGATAAGCCTTAGAGAAACCGCCGTCAATAATCAACACCTTACCATTACAATGTATTGGTGACTGACCTTCCTTTACCAGAACCGGAATATGTCCGTTGACAATATGTGCCTCGTTTCCTTCCAGACCGAATTCCTTTAAGATTCTATCTGCGACTTCCTCATTCTCAATCAATTTATAGTATGGATTCTTCGGCTCCTTATAGGTATTCTTGTCCGCTACAAAGTAACGCTCAAAGGTGGTCATTCGTTCTTTTCCATAAACTGGTGAATTCTTATTTAACCACAAGAACCACAGTATATCAAGACCTTTTTGTTTTTCCTCCGGGTCAACTGCATAATAACCTTTTCTGGCATAGCTTTCTAACACATCATACAATTCTTTTCCTGCATATTCCTGTCCAAAAACAGTTACCCTCTTAAAGGTTCCGTCTTCGTTCAATGGCACACAGCCATGGTACAGCAGATTTCCATTGTATACGGTATACATGCTTCCCTTGGTATAAAGAAATTTGGCATGACGCTGCAGCTTCTCGCTGTTGCGGAAAGCATAAATCAGACGCTCGATAACCTCCTGCTCGCCCTTACTAAGCTCGTATGGATTCTCCCAATCAATGGTAGGGAAGTTCGTATCCAAAATCGGATGCTCTACGCCCTCAATCACAACAACGCCTTTTTCAATATCAATCTTATCCAAAAGCATACGGTCATCCATTTTAAAATCCGGATTGCGCTTAATCGTCTGCCCCTCCAGCTTTAGCTGCATAATGGTTACTGCCTTATGGATTTTCTCGTCGATGGATTTGTCACGTATGTCATAAGCATCCTCTCGATAATTGATGCGGAAATAATCACATGCATCGTCCTGATACTGTTCCAAAGCAAATCTAGCCAATGGAAGCAGGTTGATTCCATATCCATCCTCCAAGGAGCTCAGGTTGCCATAACGGGCAGAGATTCGAATCACTGTACAAATTAGGGCAGGACTCCCCGCCGCCGCACCAAGCCACGACACATCATGATTCCCCCACTGAATATCGACGGAATGATGCTTCATAAGGTCATCTATAACCAAATGTGGATATGGTCCTCTGTCAAAAATGTCCCCAACCACATGCAGATGGTCTACAATCAGGTGTCGAATCAGATTACACAAGGCCACCACCAGCTCTGGCGCACGTCCGGTACGAATGGCAGAATGGATGATTTCAAAATAGTAATCCTCCTGGTCGATAATCTCCTGGCGCCCAGTCAAAAGCTCCTCAATAATATATGCAAATTCCTCCGGTAAGGCCTTACGCACCTTGGAACGACTATATTTGGAAGAGGTTCTCTTACATACGCACACCAAACGATACAGCGTTACCGCATACCAGTCATCAATGTATTTTTCTGTCTGTACAATCTGCGCCAGCTTCTCCTTTGGATAGTATATCAAGGTCGCCAAGGTACGTTTTTCTTTTTCACTAATCGTGTTTCCAAAAGCATCTTCTATCTTGCGCTTAATTGCACCGGATGCATTTTTAATAATATGCTGAAACTGGTCATACTCTCCATGAATATCTGTAATAAAGTGCTCGGTTCCTTTTGGCAAGCTAAGAATAGACTGCAGGTTAATAATCTCGGTTGCAGTCTCTGCAATCGTCGGATACCGCTTTGCCAGACACTTTAAATATCTAATATCATTGCCTTCCATACCATACCTCCTGTATTCCCCCAAAATCCTATCATCTTATTGTACCTTTACTTTACGTTTACGTCAAATTTCTCACTATATTTTTGTAATTAAATACTTATACTAAGCCCTGTTGCCCCTAATTGCAGGAAACGCTTGGCATATTCCGGACAAGCAGCCATCTCGCCGCACACATAGATTGCCTTCTGCGCTTTTGAAAAAACGCAAAACACATCCTCTAGTATATCAAAAAGGGGCTCGGTCGTCTCCTCTTTATATACTTTTCCATGCATTTCCATACGCGGTACTCCCGTGATAGACTCTAGCAAATCATTGGTTCCCACACTGGCAAAATCCACCTCACACACCACCTGATTTGCAACCCCTGCAATCTCACAGGTTTCTATCATAACACCGATGAGAAGCTTTTTATCAAAGTCCACACCCTCTTGTTCCAGCTCCTTCATAACCTCCTGCACATAGCCCTTTGCCAGACGAATTTCCTCCACGCTCTTCACCATTGGAAACATTAAATTCACCCTGCCATATGCCGATGCTCGAAGAATCGCTCTAAGCTGTGTTCGAAAAATTTCCGGATGCGCAAAACAAAACTGTATGCCACGAAAACCATTCGACCGCATATATGGTAATGTTTTCTCTCCGCCAATGTCTATCGTTCGAAATGTAATCGGTTTACCCTCTGTTCTCTCCAGCGCTTTTTTGTAATTCTCAAACAATGCCTCCTCTGTTGGAAGCTGTGGTGCCTGCATATATTGAACCTCCGTGCGGTATAATCCAATAAAATCATAAGACCCATTTGGTGCTTCCCAATTTGGACTATCCACATTTATGCCAATGGGTCCGCCTAATTCTGCAATCACATCCTGAATCGTATCCTTTGAAGCAAAGCAAGCCTCTAAGATTTGACCATCCTCTACCGATTCCCAGATGCCTTCTGCTTCGGTAATAATCGGTATTCCACGTGCCTTTGCAAGAATCGCCACGTGAGATAACTGACTTCCTCTTTCAATAATAATGCCTTTGATACGCTCTGGGTTCATTGCCAATACGTCACTTGGCAATAATTCTGTCGCCACTAGTATTACGTCTTCCTTTATTTGTGCCATTCCACAATCTGATTTTTGATTGGTTGAAGCTTTCTCCCCACAAGAATCCGCCACTTCTTCTAACAGCTTCCTCTTTACATCCTGCACATCCAGTACCTTGTCTGCAAATGCAGCCTCCCTGCATTTTCCCAGTCTCTCTATATATTGGTCAAACACCTTCGCAATGGCGTAGTCTGCTCTGGCGCCTTCCCGCTCTACCGCCTCCAATATCTGCTGTTTCACTGTCTCGTCTTCTAACATGCAAAGCTGTGCCACAAAAATCTCCGCCTGCGTTACATCCTCACTGGCCACCGCCTTACATAATTCCCGCTGTTTTTCCTTCGCCTTTGTAAAAGCAGTCCAAACAGCCTCCATATTCTCTTGTTTTTTCTCCGGTTCATAGCATGCCTCTACAGCAAAGCTTGTAGCGTGCCGGAACTTATAAACCCTCGCAGATATTTTTCCCATCTGACACCGCCTTTACACAATTCCTATTCTTATTGTAAGCAATCTTACCTGCTTTTTCAATCGCAGAATACCCTTTCTTGTGCCTTCCTAAAAACTATGATATGATATTTTTATAATTATTACAAACAAGGGAGCGTCATACACATGAAAATAACTATTATTGATGGACAGGGTGGAAAAATTGGCAAGACTGTGATTGAGCAGTTAAAAAAAGCACATCCTGAACAAGAAATATATGCAATTGGAACCAATAGCATCGCCACCTCTGCCATGCTGAAGGCTGGCGCAGATTATGGTGCAACCGGCGAAAATCCATGTATTGTCAATGCCAGGGATTCTGACATCCTCATTGGTCCAATCGGAATCGTTTTTGCAGATGCACTTCTTGGAGAAATCACTCCGGCAATTGCCACTGCCGTTGGTTCTAGTAAGGCCTACAAAATCTTAATTCCAACCAACCGCTGCAACCATTATATTGTAGGCTGCGAAGATGATAACTTAACCAACTACATACGTCTTGTATGTGAAAAAGTGGAGTCTATGCTGTAAGCCAGACTCCACTTTTTAATACTTCCTGTATATGATTATTCAATATAATTATTATGCTTTAGCACAATAATAATTGGTGGAATGATTACAAGCTGTACAACAATTCCAGGGATTGCTGTAAGGAACGCTCCTGCAGCAAACATCTGCCAGGTAAACGCAGAGCCCATTATCTGATATAGCACCACACTCACTACGCCCCACACAATACGACCGGCAATCATTGCGCCAAGAAGACTTACATATGTACCAACCTTTGTTTTTTTCACCATATGATACAAAAGACCTGCAACGGCTCCATAGGCAGCAAGCTCAAAAGCCATAGCGATTGCAGTTGGCATCATTGGCGGCATACCAAATATTACACTTCTAAGAAGCGGGGTAATGAAGCCAACAATTGCCCCACAGCTTGGTCCGCATACAAATCCACAGATAATTACCGGAATATGCATTGGCAATAACATACTTCCGATTTCCGGAATCTGCATTGTCAAAAAAGGCATTACAAGACCTAATGCTAAAAATAAGGCTGAGAGGGTTAATTTTTTTGTGTTTCTCATCTAAAATACTCCTTTTTGGGGTTCAAATCTTACCTTCTTTTCAAATAAAAAAGTGTCATTCAGACGCAATTTGCCAATTCAAGTTTTAGAAAGCACCTTTTGACACCCGAATCCTAAAAGAAAAAAAGGTTATGGATATCCCTTGATACCCGATAACCTTCTTGGTTTTACGAATTGGCTTCTGCCAACAATTATCTATCAATATACTCTTTTCGTGTAATACTGTCAAGAACTGCTTTATTCCTTACAACATTTGAGAATGAGATTCTAACCCGAAACACATCTTCCGTCACTTCAAAATCCATCTTTCCCTTATATTTTTCTACAACCCTTTGCATATTTCGTATTCCATATCCGTGAGCAGTGCTATCCTCCTTTGTTGTCCCTTTCCCAAGCAGCTGCACGTCAACCTTTGATTCTATTGGATTCTCTATGACAATCGAAAGCATACTTCCACATTGACCAATCTCAAGGAAAATACTCCTTTTACTATGCTCAAGCTTCAAACAGGCATCCACACAATTAGAAAAAGCATTCGAAAACAAGGTACATAGGTCCATATCATCCATCTGTAGCTCCTCCGGCAGAAGCCCTGAATGCTTAAACTCAATCGGAACCTTGCTGCGTTTCAGTGCAGAACAAATAACAGCATTCACCATATCATTTCCTACATCCTCAACCGGCCACTCACAATATTGCTGCTGGTCCAGGATGCTCTTTAAATATTCCTTCGCCTTATCAGACTTATCTGCCTCCAAATAATAATACAGAACTATCATGTGAGCCTGCATATCATGCTTGATACTTCGCACCTTTTCCACATATCTCGTCTGCTCATCAAAATATTCCTTAAACATCTCTAGGTATTGCGTATGCTCACCTGCCTCCATATATCAGTTCCATCCTTTCTTACACATGGTTCCACCTCTCATACCTTACAATAATGTCATCTCTCCATCTTCTCGACAACTCGATTTGCATTCCATTTATCAGCTCCACATTATCCTTCACCCTTGCTACATAACGCAAATTCACTATTTGCATGCGATTACATCTTACATACTGTTCCTCCGGCAAGAACTCAAGCCACTTACACAGTCCCTTATCCGATACACGATATTCCTTCGCTCCTTGCACATACACCTTCGTATAACGGTTAAAGGATTCCAGATAAAGAATTCTTTCTAAATATACACGCTCGATTTCCTTCTCAACCTTGCAGTAAACATATTGCTCTCTCTCTAATATATCCTCTACGACTTCATCCATTTTCTTGCAAAACATAGGATATCGTATTGGTTTAATCAAATATCCAAAGACATTTTTCCCGAATGCTTCCGTAACAAAGTTTTTGCTCTCTGCGAAAAAAATAATTCTCGTTTCCGCATGCCCCCTCGCCAAAACTTCTTTTATTATAACCCCACTGATTTTTCGTATGGTTATATCCAGCAGTAAAATATCAGGATGGTCTCCCATCAGAAAAGCTTCTCCTGAATCATATTCTGTAATTCGAAATTCCATCTGCCTCTCTCCAAAATACTGGTGACAGCATTGTAATATGTTTCTTCGGAATTTCATCTCATCATCACAAATTGCTACAGTTATCATATATATCCGCTCCTTTTAAAGTACTTACTTAAATTATATCCAGCACTTTTTATAAAGACAACGGACACAGTTGTCAATGAAATACGACATAAAATTAATACTATATTTGACTCAAAATAATATGTCTTTTCTTGTCGATTAGTAATTTCTTACCCCATTCTCAGTATCAATAATCAGTATGCAATCCTTATCTATTTCCCGCAAAATCTCTATCATATCACGCTCTGAAACAGCAATGCAGCCGGAGGTATTTTTCATCTTTTGCGACGTACAATGCAGAAAAATTGCGGAACCCATACCCGGCACGCAATTCTCATTATAATTAATCGCTAAAACATAATTATATACTCCTTCATATTCGCAAATATGCTCTGCAGATTCCCAATCCATTTTTACATAATCCGTAGAAGCAAGTTGGTTATAATATACTGACTCTTCATCATCTACCCAATAATAGCTTTCATCCACCTGCACATAATCCAGACCGGTTCCGGGATTCTCTAATATCCCAAACGCTTTCGTAAATTGAAATTCTCCAATTGGTGTTTTTCCATCTCCCTCTCGTACCTTTCCAATTCCTTTCTTCCCAATATATGCTTCTGTTTCTATGTATTCTATCCACGTTCCATCGACCTTTTCATACATGGATAGCGAGGCATTGGTTCCGTCTACCTCCACCACAATCAACTGATTCGTCTTCTTCGCCGCATCAAGCTCTGCCACCCAATCCAAATTCTGTATTTCATCATCTTCTACTACTCCTGCCTCAACCGATGTCTCCTTTTCCACCATTCCCCATCGCATAATAATGCAGCTTACAGTCGTCAAAATCAATCGCATACCAAATACACCTAGCACCCGTGCCGTACCTTTTTTCATATACCAGCTCCTTGGTCACTAATTCTTATAACTAATCTATGCATATTAATCCATTCTGCGACTGTTCCTAAACAAAGAAAAAAGCACCAATGAATGGTGCTTTTTTACCAGATTAAAAAATCATTGCCAATAACATTACAAATACTGCAACTATACCCACAACATACATACAACATCCTAAACATCCGCCTCCATATCTTCCATAATGATGATGATGTGGTGGTGGCATGTGATGTCCCCCATGGTGACGTCCGCCGAAATGTCCGCCCGGTCCTCCATGATGTCTTCCTGGACCTCCATGATGTCCGCCTGGTCCGCCGTGATGTCCGCCTGGTCCTCTCATAATTATAGCCCTCCTTATTTAAAATCTATTTTATCGCTTCCTGATAACAGTATTATATCTCTTTATATTGAATACCAAAACCCCTAAAATTGCGAAATAGCATCTTCTATTTCGCAATCTATGTTAATTTACCCTTCCAATTCATGCGACCATTCTCGCCACCAGTCCAGCCCTTTTGCATTGGCATACCTTGCAAAGTTTCCAATGTTATATAACGCAAACAGATACCATATTATCTGTTTCTACTAAATTGGAATACATATATATAAAAATAAAAAATGTCACTTGCATAAGTGACATTTTTATTATACTAATGAAGCATCGGGGATGTCAAACAGGGGTTCGAATCCCTCGTTGTTCCTAAGCAAAATAAAAAATGTCACTTGCATAAGTGACATTTTTATTTTACTAATGAAGCATCGGGGATTCGAAC
>CAYMYV010000102.1:0-7760 GCA_964394775.1 uncultured Lachnobacterium sp.
CAGCAAGATGCCTTTCTAAGAAATTCTAATATTCTGTCCTAAATTCGTAGAGTGGTCTGTAGAAGGGCATAGAGACAGGGGCGCCGCTTGGACCATAAGGATTTTGCGACAGCCCCTTTTCATACTCTCCTAGAACTTAAACACTGCTACCCCATACGGTGCCAGTGGGTATGCGAAGGAGAATTCTTTTCCATCGCATTCGCTCTTTTCCGGCTTATAAACAAGCGGTCTGTCGGTGTCGGTGTTATTGAACTCCGCGGACTCGCTGTTTAAAATTAATTTATGCTGTTTACGCTTTAATACGCCCACACGGTAATCATCTCTTGCCATTGGCGTAAAATTGATTACAAATAACAGATTATTTTTTCCATCCTTGCTTTTACGCACAAAGCTGAAAATACTTCTGTCTCTGTCATCTGCGTTAATCCATTCAAAGCCTTCCCAGCTACTATCCAACTCATACATACATGGATTTTTTCTATACATATGTAAGAGAGCTTTCATCCAGTCCTGAATCTTCTTGTGGTTTGGATTCTCTAATAAATACCAGTCTAACTCACGGGCTTCGCTCCATTCCTGCGCCTGGCCGAATTCCTGTCCCATAAACAGAAGCTTCTTGCCTGCGTGGCCCATCATAAATGCATATCCACACATAAGGTTTTTGAATTTATCCCCTTCTAAGCCCGGCATCTTGTTAAGCATAGAGCATTTCAGATGCACGACCTCATCGTGGGAAAGAACCAAAATGTACTTTTCACTTGCATTGTAGCTCATTGCGAAGGTCATCTTGTTGTGGTTATCTTTACGGAAATATGGGTCTAACTTCATATAATCTAAGAAGTCATGCATCCATCCCATGTTCCATTTATAGCTAAAGTTTAGACCGTTGTCTTCTGCTTTACCTGTAACCATTGGCCATGCTGTGGATTCTTCTGCAATCATAATTGCACCCGGATTTCTTCCAAGAACCAAGGTATTGATGTGCTTGAAGAATTCAATTGCTTCTAAGTTCTCATGACCGCCGTATTTGTTTGCAACCCACTGTCCATCCTGTTTCCCATAATCTAAGTACAACATGGATGCGACCGCATCAACACGAAGGCCGTCAATGTGGTAGTTCTCAATCCACATAAGTGCGCTGCCGATGAGGAAGTTCTTTACTTCATTCTTTGCATAGTCAAAAATCTTGGTTCCCCAGTCAGGATGCTCACCTTTTCGGGTATCTGCATATTCGTAGGTTGGTGTGCCGTCAAACATAGCAAGGCCGTGGGCATCTCTTGGGAAGTGTGCCGGTACCCAGTCTAAGATTACACCGATTTTGTTCTTGTGGAACTCATTTACCAGGTAAGCAAAATCCTCCGGTGTTCCATATCTTGAGGTTGGCGCATAGTATCCGGTCACCTGATATCCCCAGGAACCATCAAATGGATATTCTGAAATACCCATCAATTCCACGTGGGTATAGCCCATTTCTTTTACATATTTTACAAGGGAATCTGCTAATTCTCTGTAGGAATAGAAGCCATCGTCTTCTCTGCCCGGATGTCTCATCCATGAACCAGGATGCACCTCGTAGATAGCCATTGGTTTTTCAAACATGGTTTCTTCTGTAATGGCTGCACGTTCCTCCATCCATGCACTATCTGTCCATTTGAAATGGTCTACATCAAATACGATAGACGCGGTTTCCGGACGAACCTGCGCATAAGTTCCATATGGGTCTGTCTTGTAATGCTTGGAGCCATCCTTTGCCAGAATCAGGTACTTATACATAGCACCTTCCTCTACACCCGGAACAAATAACTCATATACCCCCATAGTGGTTGGCTCTACTCTGTTCATCTCATGAGATGTCTCATTCCATCCGTTGAAATCCCCAATTACATACACCTTTGCCGCATTTGGTGCCCATACAGTAAAACATACCCCTTTTTCACCGCTTTCGGTCACTACATGTGCACCCATTTTACGGTAAATATCATAGTGTGTTGCCTGTCCAAACAGGTAACAATCCATATCAGTAAAAAAACTCATATTCTCCTCCCTTTATTCAAAGTCTTTCTCTCTTAGTACAGTCTTATCATCATCGGTATAGCGGTTTGCAGTAAGAATACCCATAAATTTACGAAGTCCGCTATGTGCCTCACAATCAATTGCATCATCGATAATATCCTTAATCTCCACAAGTGTGGTAGCCTGATCCAGCTTTTCAATACCGGTAATACGATTGTGAAGTGCAAGAATTGCCATTTCATCAATTACATATCCACGTTCATTAGCATATGATTTTGCAAATGTTACAAAATCATCATTGCTAAAGAGCGGCACATTTATTGTCTGTGAAAACTTCTTCCCAAAACCATCATCCGTTGCAAGAGCCTTCTTAATACCCGCTGCTGTATCCTCCAATATTACTAAGAGGCCACTTGTATCCTGCTCTAATAATAACGACATTGTGACCGCTGTTTTTCTATCAATCTCTCCAGCTCGTTCAATAATCAGGCACCCGCCCGATACCTTTCTAAGTAACTGCTGAATATCCTTTTTATTTAATGAATCAGCATAAATTTTACCAACCTTGCCATTTGGATAACCGCATTCTTTCTGTAAAACTCGCACAATACTTGTTGCAAGAACTGTTTTTCCGCAACACTCACTGCCCTGAATAATGAGATTTCCTGTTGCAGAAGCATAAGGATTGTTTCTGTTTTCCATTATGCCGGATAATGCTTTGCATAATTGCTCTTCCATTCCTTTGACAGGTACAAAATAGGAAAAAATAGCTTTCTGTTCATCAGTAAGCTCCTGAAGCGGCTTCTGCAAGGTCACCTCTGGTGTAGCTTCCTCTTCCTGCAATTCTTCCGGCTCTTGTATCTCCGGTAGCTCTTCTACTGCCTCTACCTCTTTGACTTCTTCTGCTTCCTCTACAGCTTCAACAGCTTCTTCCCTGCTTTGAGCCGGCTCTTCCGGTTTTTCATCCTCAACAGCTTCTTCGACATCTACAACCGGAGCCTCTTCCTCTATATCAGCTTCTTCTTCCCGCACGTCTAAAAAGTCTTCATTTTCTTCCAGTTTTTCCGCAACTGCTTCTTTAATGGCTTCTAATCCATCATCCTCCATCGGTTCAGACTGGTTTGCCTTTACTCCGGCCATGATTTCCAAAGCTAAAATCTCATTTTCTGTGTTAAGACGAGCAATCTCCTGATCTAAAATGGCATTTGCATTCTGCAGATACTCTTCCTCTAAAAGCTCCTTTGGTGTTACTCCGGCTTCAATTTTTGGAAGCACGTCGTTTAGACGCTCCATAATATCCTCTGCTTCCTGAAGTGCGCGGGCTTTTGCTGATTCCAGCTTTCTATGCTCTACATCCTTTAATGCCGTTTCGGCTGCACGTTTTGTTTTTTCCCATTCTCCTAAGATTTCTTCTATCGACATCTGTCCCGTAATCTGGCGCTCCAGCTGTGCCTTTTCATTCATTACGAGACTAATCTGTCCATCGGATTCCTCGCTCAACAGCTCCTGGAAATTAATCTTAAGTGAACCATCGATTTCTTCATCTGTCTCGATATGAACAGAGCCTTCTTCAAGACTTCCTTCTTCTCTTGGAAGCTGTAGATAAGGAATCTCTTCCACTATTTTCTTAATACTGTCCATGGTGCCAACAACAGTTTCTTTTTCCGTCGCATCCATAATCTGCTGCATACCCTTTGCAATTTCTTCCTGCAAATTCGTGGTATTGAAACGGCTAGGATTCAAGGTCACCTGTGGAATCACAACGGAATCATGTATGTACTCGCCTGCACGAGCCATTTCTGCCGCACCAATCACAGTTTTTCCTTCACGCTCATGACGAAATCTACGATACTTGTCCTCCTGTACCTTGGTCAAAGGCTGGTACAGCATCTTTAGTTCTAAGGCATGCTCTACGTATGGACCATCTCCAAACCACAGAATCAGTTCATCACACGCATCAATACACTTATCAATCTCTCCTGTTTTGTGATATAAATATGCCAGTTCAAATGCCCATTCTTCTGTATATTCCTGTTCCTTCAACTCTTCAAGGATTGGAATTAATTCTGCAAACGATGCATTCTGTGCCTTCTTGATATAGTATTTAAGGATATATCTTTGATTGTCCTGAGGAGCAATATCTACAAATTGGTCGTAATACTCCTGTGCTCCTTCAAAATCACCCATTTTGATAGCAACCTCAGCAAGACGATAGATAATCGTTCTTCCAATCGGCGAACGGTCATAGGCATTAAGTAGAATATCCCTGCTGTCTTCGTATCTTTCGACTTTTTCGTATATTTCTCCAACCTTTACTAACGCATTTACATTTTTTACTTTATTCCAATTAACGGTATCCGCAAGCTCTGCGGCCTCTTCAAATTTTCCTTCTGCGCAAAGAGCTTTTAACTGATCTAATACCAGACTATATTCGTATTTATCCAATTATGTCACCTCGATATTATTAGAAAAAATAGTTACAAAAACCTAGTTTTAGTGTACCATACGCCACCCTAAGATGTCAAAAAATATAAGTCAAAAAAAGCATCAAATCAGCAGTTTTTTCTGCTAATTTGATGCCTGTTTTTTTATTCCTCTACAGCCTCTTTTTTTCTGTCTTCTCTTCTGTCTCTGTTGCATATATCATAGTCTTACTGTTTTCATCAATAGCGATGACGTTTACATAATCCTCGGTTCGATTCGACAGCCCCTTTCGTTCCATATGAACTCGAAGTATCTGCTGACAGATATAATAAATCACTGCAAATATTGGTACACCAAGAAGCATTCCGAGGAATCCGAATAAGCTTCCTGCTACCAGAATCGAGAAAAGTACCCAGAAAGACGATAATCCTGTTGTATCTCCCAAAATCTTTGGTCCGATAATATTGCCATCGACCTGCTGCAATACCAATATAAAGATTGCCAGATATAATCCTTGTATTGGACTTTGAATCATAACAATCAAAATAGATGGAATTGCTCCAATAAATGGTCCAAAGAATGGAATTACATTGGTAACACCAACAATAACTGAGACCAGCAGCGCGCTTGGCATTTGCAGTATCAGACAGCCAATATAACAGATAACACCGATAATTGCAGAGTCCAGAATTTTTCCAATAATAAATCCACCGAAAATCTCGTTTGACTTACGAAATGTATTGATAATGGTATTTGCTTTCTTTGCCGGAAAAAGCGCATAAATAATCTTTTTCGACTGCCCTTTTAAGGTTTCCTGAATTGCCATGACGTATCCCATTACAATAATTCCAATGACAAAATTAAGCAGTGTTTTCAGTACAGAGTATACTCCCGAAGTAATCTGTCCGATAGATTGCTGAATCAATGGTAATAATTCGTATTTTGCCCACTCCTGAATACTTGTAATTATGGTCGAAATATATTCCCCTACAATAACTGCGATGGAATCCTCTCCTACACCAAGACTGTTAATCCACGCTAAAAACGATGACAAATATTTTGGTGTTGCATTCACAAGCGCATCAATACTACTGGTTAGCGCCGGAACCAATATCGCTATAAGAAGTGCTATAATTACAATCAAAATCACAATGGAAGCTGCAATACTAAGCATTCTGGCGATACCTTTACATTTACCTTCTTTTAGTCCAAGCTTCGTAAACCACTTAAGTAAAGGTTTTTCAACAAAGTTCTTCACGGGCATCAGCAAATATGCCAGTAGCAAGCCTATAATAATTGGTTCCGCTGCTTTTATCAGCGTCTTAATCCAGTCCATTATAGCGCCTAAACGAAATACCATAAAGAAAAATAAAATACATGCTGCTGCCGTTAAAAAAACGGTTATCCCCACTTTTACGTATTGGTTTAACTCCCTCTTACCATTATCTGACACGTTTTTTCCCCCTAGCCTCTATAGTAGTTGATGAGACATCCTTTTAAAATAATATCTTTTTCGTCCGGTGTTAATTCACTCATCTTAAGTGTGAATTCTTCCAGCGTACCATTTTTGACTACATAAGCTTTAAATTCTGTATTTCCTTCTTCAATTGCTGTCTGAATATCCGGAACAAACAGATAATCCAGATTTTTAAATGGTAATTCCCCTTCATCAATGATGAATGGAAGCATACCCCAGTTAATCAGGTTCGAACGATATCTCTTTGTGGCATATTCATTTGCAATATTTGCCCATCCGCCAAGTACCTTCTGACAAGAAGCTGCCTGCTCACGCGCGGAACCATCGCCCGGTTTTACTGCAAAAATTGTGCTACCAAATCCAACATTTCCTTCGCCAACCTCTGGGAACTGTGCTTGGATAGCAGCCATAACGTCCTTTAATTCCTCTACTTCTTCTAATGGACATGTGCCTGCTTCTACAGCCTTCTGAGCCTTCTGAATTTCTTTTGCACGGCTTACGTACATCGGGTCCTTTCTGGAAAGCGCAAATTCAGCTAAGCCCAATGGGTTAGAACGGAAGGATGAGGTCTCTCCGGATGGAATAAGCTCATCCGTTGTTGTAACCGGATCATGAATTTCAGATACCACCTTAAGAACTAAATTCTGTGGCAGAGCACTCATTGCCGGCCAGTCCTTGATGTTTGGACCAAAGTGAATATCCACAGAAGCGTCTGCTTCACCCTTGCTGTCAAATACACGATTTGCATAAATCGTTTTATCAAAATAATATTTTGGTTTGCTGTAATTTACATCCATATCTGCTGCTGATGTCAGGTAGCCCTTATTTGCTGCTGTTGCCGCAATCGAACGGGCATCCATAAGTGCAACAGAAGAAATCTGTCCATTCTGAACCTTAGAGCCTTCACGGTTCGGGAAGTTTCTGGTTGAATGACGGATAGAAAATGCATTATTTGCCGGTGTATCGCCTGCACCAAAGCACGGTCCGCAGAATGCGGTTTTCACAACTGCGCCTGCTGCCATAAGCTTAGCTACGGCACCGTTCTTTACTAATTCCATATATACCGGAGTAGATGCCGGATATACACTTAATGTAAACTCGTCTGCTCCGATGGAATTGCCGTTTAAGATATCTGCTGCATCACAGATGTTTTCAAATCCACCACCTGCACATCCGGCGATAATACCCTGATCTACATAAAGTCTTCCGTTACGAACCTTGCTCTTTAAGTCTAATTTTACTTTGCCATCAAAGCTTACTTCTGCACGTTTCTCACAATCATCCAGGATATCCATAAGATTTGCATTTAATTCATCAATTGTGTATACGTTGCTTGGATGGAATGGCATAGCAATCATAGGCTTAATCTGACTTAAATCAATTTCGATAAAGCTGTCATAATAAGCCACTTCGCCTGGATTTAATTCCTTGTAATCATCTTCTCTGCCATGGATTTCATAGAATTCTTCTACCTTGCTGTCTGTTTTCCAGATAGAAGACAGGCATGTGGTTTCTGTAGTCATAACATCTACACCAATACGGAAATCTACGCTTAAGTTATCCACACCAGGGCCTACGAATTCCATAACCTTGTTCTTAACAAATCCATTACCAAATACTTCACCGATGATAGCAAGTGCCACGTCCTGTGGACCTACGCCAATCATTGGCTTTCCTGTCAGGTAAATACCTACAACATCAGGCATATCAATGTCATATGTCTTGTTCAATAACTGCTTTACAAGCTCCGGACCACCTTCACCTACAGCCATGGTACCTAATGCACCATAACGGGTATGTGAGTCAGACCCGAGTATCATCTTACCGCCGCCGGCTAACATTTCTC
>CAYMYV010000103.1:0-7720 GCA_964394775.1 uncultured Lachnobacterium sp.
TGTGCAATTTGCCAATTCAAGTTTTAGAAAGCACCTTTTGACACCCGAATCCTATGTGAAAAACCTATTTTGTCAGGGAAAAAGCCGGAAAATGAACATGAAATATACGCATTTTGAATGAGATTTTCTCTATGCGAAAAAATATCCTCCCAGGGAAAGAAAACGAACAATTTCTTTCCCTGGGTTTTGATATTTCTCCCTTGAGGGAAAATAGCAGGTTTTTAAGGCTTAATTTTACGGATTTTGAAGAAAAATTTTGCCTGGCACAAGATAAATGTCGTATCGGGAAAAATGGAGAAAAGAAGTTGAAGCTAAAGGTATTACTGGGATTAGAAGAGGAAGTAGGAAGTATTTTTAAACAATATACAGAAGGCTTTGAGACGAGGGTTGTAAAGGACGCAGTTACCTTACAACATATGCTGGCAGAGACCCTTCAAGGAGCCGGTGAAGCAGAGTGCTTCTTAAATACCCTCCTTATTGCTGCTACGGATGAAACCATAGCCCTCGGTAAGCAATATGGTATGGCCACCATGGCGTATGCAAATCCGGATATTCCAAATCAAACCTACGCCGGCGTAGACATGATTGTAGAAGGCTTTGAGGAAGTGGATGCAAACTTTTTAAAAAAGGTGTATCAGCGATGCCATCATATTCCATGGGAGATAGCCCGGACCAAGCGTTGCGTTATTAGAGAATTATCATTGGACGACCTGGATGCTTTGTTTGAATTGTATGCGGATGGGGAATTATCTAAATATGTAGAGAATTTATATCCATATGAGGAAGAAAAGGAGTTCCAACGCGCATATATTGAGAATATGTATCGTTTGTATGGGTATGGTATGTGGCTGGTGTTTTCCAAGGAGACAGGGGAGCTGATTGGAAGAGCGGGCCTTGAGCATCGGGAATACGACGGTGAAATAGAGCTGGAATTGGGATATCTCATTGGAGCAAAGCATCAGGGACAGGGATATGCAACAGAGGTTTGTCAGATGATACTTCAAATCGCGCAAGCAATGACAGATTTTCCTAGGATTAACTGTTTGATTGATGCAGAGAATACGGATTCTATTCGATTGGCAGAAAAGCTTCAATTTGTGTATAAAGAAGATATTATGATGAACGAAAAGAGAATGCGCCGTTATATTCGGGGTTTATGCTAAAAAATTATATTTTTTTTCGTGAAAATATCACATATAAGCCGTTGGAAAATATTGCAATTTGTCCGAAAATAAAGTAGAATATGTAATTAAAAATTGCGGGGAAACGCATTATTGGGATGTTTAGTTTAGAAATAAAAAGGGAGGTGAGTCCTGTGGCTGATTTTTCAATGGAAGAATTAGAGAAGCTTGAGAAAGAGTTTCGCGTTGGAAGCAATACCATCAAATCATTAAAAGAATTTACAAGTCCGGAAGATTTGTATCAGGAATTGGTTGCCAGCATACGCAAATATCATCCGTCAACAGATATTTCGCTGGTAGAAAAAGCATACAGGACCGCATATGCTGCTCACGAAGGACAAATGCGTAAGTCGGGAGAGGCGTATATTATCCACCCTCTTAGCGTTTCCATTATTTTGGCAGAATTAGAGTTAGATAAGGAAACAATTGCTGCAGGTCTGCTCCATGATGTATTAGAAGATACCATTATGTCAGAGCAGGAGATGATAGCAGAGTTTGGTGAAGAAGTGTACCTTCTGGTAGATGGTGTAACTAAATTGCAACATCTGCATTTTACAGATAGTATCAAGGACCCGAAGGATAAAAATGCGGACCGTCTGGAGATGCAGGCGGAGAACCTGCGTAAGATGTTCCTTGCCATGGCAAAGGATATCCGTGTTATTATGATTAAGCTTGCCGACAGACTTCATAATATGCGTACCTTAAAGTACCAGTCTGCCGAAGCGCAGCAGCGTATTGCCCGTGAGACACAGGAAATCTACTGCCCAATTGCACAGAGACTTGGTATTAGTAAAATTAAAATTGAATTAGATGATTTATCCTTGAAATATCTGAATCCGGAAGCATATTACGATTTGGTGGAAAAGGTCGCAATACGTAAGGGAATCCGTGAGGAATATATTGGAAGTCTGGTAGAGATGGTTCGAAAGCAGGTGGCAGAGGCAGGAATCAAGGCTGAAATCTCCGGTCGTGCAAAGCATTTCTTTAGTATTTACAAGAAGATGGTAAATCAGGACAAAACCATTGACCAGATTTATGATTTGTTTGCGATTCGCGTGATTGTTGATTCTGTCAAGGACTGCTATGCAGTACTTGGAATCATGCATGAGAAGTACAAACCAATTCCGGGGCGTTTTAAGGATTATATCGCGATGCCAAAGCCAAATATGTATCAGTCCCTTCATACTACGCTGATTGGTCCAAGTGGTCAGCCATTTGAGATTCAGATTCGTACGTTTGATATGCATCGTACTGCGGAATATGGTATCGCCGCTCACTGGAAATACAAGGAAACAAACAATGGTAATGCAACCAATACAACGGTTTCCGAAGAAGAGAAGCTTAGCTGGCTGAAGCAGATTTTGGAATGGCAACAGGATATGTCGGATAACCGCGAGTTTATGAGCTTGCTTAAGAGTGACTTGGACTTGTTCTCAGATGCTGTATTTTGCTTTACTCCAACCGGAGATGTTAAGAACCTTCCAAATGGCTCTACGCCTATTGATTTTGCCTACAGCATTCATTCTGCGGTTGGAAACAAGATGGTAGGTGCCAGAGTAAACGGCAAAATTGTACCAATTGATTACGTCATTCAAAATGGTGACCGTGTAGAGATTGTTACTTCCCAAAACTCCAAGGGTCCAAGCCGTGATTGGTTAAATATTGTTAAGAGTACACAGGCAAAAAACAAAATTAATCAGTGGTTTAGAAGTGAGTTCAAAGAGGAAAATATTATCAAAGGAAAGGAACTGATGCAGGCATATGCCAAGGCAAAGGGAATTCCTTTCCATGACATTAATAAATCGGAATATCAGGAAAAGGTTCTCCGTAAACACGGATTCCGAAGCTGGGAGGCTTGCCTTGCCACCATCGGACACGGCGGCCTAAAGGAAGGCGCTATTGTAAACCGTATGTACGAGGAGTACAAGAAAGACCATGTAGTGCCAATGACGGATGCTGATGTATTAGAAACTATCAGCGACGCAAAGCAGCAGGTTGAGAATAAACGCTCCAAGAGCGGTATTATTGTAAAAGGTCTTTACGATATGGCAGTTCATTTTTCTAAGTGCTGCAGCCCTGTACCGGGAGATGAGATTGTAGGCTTTGTCACACGAGGACGAGGCGTATCCGTCCATAGAACAGACTGTATCAATGTGATGAACCTTTCGGATATTGAAAGAGAGCGCCTGATTGAAGCAGAATGGCAGGAGGGCGCAGAAGAAGAGCTTGGTAATTACTATACAGAGATTAAGATTTTCTGTAACGATAAACCGGGTCTTTTGGTGGAGGTTTCCCGTGTGTTTGCAGAACGCGATATCAACATTGCAGGTATTCATTCAAGAGCCAGCAAGCAGGGAATTGCCACAATCGAGGTTTCCTTCTATATAAAGGGCAGACAGCAGATTAACAGCCTGATAGAGAGACTTCGTCAGATTGATAATGTAATTGAAATCCAACGTACGACAGGCTAGAAGTCTGGAGAATATGATTTGTGAGTGTTCATGGCTTGATAAATCTAAGAAATATTGACAGATTACAATGAGTAAGAAGAGTTCGTTTTATGCGGACTCTTCTCTTAAAATTCTAAATTCTAAGTTGTGTGTATGAAGTTTGATTTTTGATTTGAATTGACAGAACTCTTTTTGTTGAAGGATGCTTCTTGACTGAAGGAGGTTTTTGTCTGAATGGCGTTTTTTGTTTGAAGGGCAGACGGGAATATTAGAAAACTGGAATATAAGAAAACGGAAATTATCTATATACAGAAAAAATATCTTGAAATATATTTTTTTAGTTCAAAACAGTATAAAAATATCCTCAAAAATCTATATAGAAATTTTATCATGTAAAATACCCGTGTTTTCTCAATAATGGTGGATATTTTGGTAGGATTTTTCTCTATATAGATAAATTCCAATACATGGCGCGGTTCGATAAACTTGAATAGGTCGAATAGGTAATTAAGGATTTGTAGTGGAGTGGTAAAATGACATATATTCATCCTGATGATAAATTAATAGATGAGTTTATCCAAGAAAACATTAAGGATAGAAGTAGTATTAAAACTGTATGTGATGAACTATTTAATTGGTTTGATAAGAATGTAAAATACAGTAGATTAAACGCTCCGTTCTTCCCTTTGCAAAGAAGTGATTTAGATGTTATTTCAATGCAGGCTGGAACTTGCGGTGATTATTCAAATTTATTGGTTTCAGTATTTCAAAAATTGGGATATGAAGCAAAATATGCATATATCCATAAAGATTGTTATGGAGATGAACAAGACCATATATGTGCGGCTGTGCGAGATAATAATGAATGGATTCTAATAGAAGCAACATTACCATATAGAAAATGGTATGGTTTTAAATGCCTACATCAAGAATATGAATTATTATCACCAGATGAATTTGAAGATAAGATGAAAAAAGAAGAAGGCTATTGGGTGAATGTAGCAAAGCAATATGGCAATGAGTTGCTTGCTGGTTTGTTATATGCTCCGTGGATTCACGAAGAAATTATCAAGCAATCAGATAGCGTATTAGAAAGTGTATTCTTTCTCCTTTTATTAGATGAGCGGAAAAATAAAACGATATATGCATACTATAAAAAATATACAAAGGAATGTGGGACAATTCCTGTAATGTGTATTATTTCTAATGGCACACAAAAATATTGTTTTTCTTGCAAAACGCCTACTAATATATGGGATAATGAGCAATGGAGTGAAGAATATTTCGAATCAGATATTCCAAGCAGATTTAATACAGAAATATTATGCGAATTTAAAAAATGTATATCAAAGGTTTTATTAGATATTGACAAAGTTTTATCTGATGTGTAGAATTCGACAAATTCCAATATGTCGAACAATTAACAAAACTTGAATTTGAGGTGACAGTATGGCAAAAAGTGAGCACAATCACATTACCAGTTGTACTATTTCTTGGGAAAATACAGAAGATATATTATGCGTTGTAACAAAAGTACTTCAAACAGAAATTCATGTAAGACTTTATAATAGTGGTAATTTAATCAGCGGTAGAATATGGCCGATGTCTGAGCAACAGAAACAAGAGCTGTATAGCATTTTATATGATTGCATTGAAGATTGGGATTGTGACGATTATACAGTTGATGAGTCCGATGGTAATCACTGGCAGATTAAGATATGTACTCAAAGGAGTTGTCTCAGAACAGTTTGTGGTACAATCGAGCCACCGCCACATGGAGTAGAGATTAAGAAGATACTCACTGGAATAATTGGCGAAGATAATTGCTATTTCTTTTAACTAGCAAGTGGTTAAGGAGTTAATATATTAGACAAACAAGCTCAAAAAGAGCATAATTATAAGGAGTGTCAAATGGGCAATATCATAATAGATCAGTATGTGGTAGGAATGGTACAGACCAACTGCTACGTGGTGGCAAATGCGACAACTAAAGAGTGTATCGTGATTGACCCGGGTGCGTCAGGAGCAAAGCTGGCAGAAAAAATCCGTGAAAGTGGATACACACCAAAGGCAGTTCTTTTGACACACGGGCATTTTGATCATGCAGGTGCTGCAGAGACACTGGCAAACGAGTTTGATATTCAAATCTATGCTCATGAAGCAGAGAAGGATACTTTAGAAGACCCAGTAAAAAATGTAGGGTCGATGATTGGTGTCAGGGAAAGCTATCACGCAGATGTGTATCTTCGCGATGGAGCAGAATTGAATATTGCGGGGCTACATATTCAGGTGATTTATACACCGGGACATACGGAAGGTGGCTGCTGTTATTACCTGCCGGAAGAAGCAGTGCTTTTTTCAGGAGATACCCTGTTTGCCCAGTCCGTAGGACGTACGGATTTTCCAGGAGGAAGCATGAGTCAGCTTGTGCGCTCAATTCGAGAGAAGTTGTTGGTTTTGACAGAATGTGTCAATATGACACCTGAAGCACAAGATACCAAAATGCAAGCGACAGATGAGCAAGATGCGAAAGCACAGAACATGGATGCGCAGAACACAGATGTACAGGAAGCAGATGCGGGTAATGATGATATTATAAATGACATCACCGTCTACCCGGGACACAACGAAGTAACAACGATTGAAACAGAGAGGAAATACAATCCTTACCTATGATAGTAATTAATTTTAACAAACCGGAATTTGAATATGATGTCCATTCCATGATTAAGGCATATTTTGCCAAAGAGGACGTGGAAATGTACTACTCCTGCGACGAGGCTGAGGTGGAAGGCAAAAATGTTGCCTGTACCCACCGGGAACTGGACAATGAATCAGAAGAGACAAGAAAACGTTTAGATGAAGCAGAGCATATTTTCTATATCGATTACTTGGATAATAAGATTTCCGTCAAGTGGTTAGAAGCAGGCGAAAAGCTATATGCTAGAGATTTTTTGGTGGACGAAAGCGACCGCAAGGAAACTAAGAATGCCTTAAAACAGAATCTGTATGATTTGCTAAAAGAAGGCACAGGACGAGAACTTCCTTGGGGAACCTTAACAGGAATTCGTCCAACCAAGATTCCAATGAAGCTTATGGAAGAAGGACATTCTGATGAAGAAATCGCCCAGTACATGAAGGAAACTTATTTTGCAACCGATGAAAAAATTCAGTTGTCCATCGACATTGCAAAAAGAGAGAAAGCCCTTTTGTCAAAAATTGATTATGAGAATGGCTACAGCCTGTACATCGGCATTCCATTTTGCCCAAGTACCTGCTTGTATTGTTCCTTTACTTCTTATCCTTTGGCGATCTGGAGCAGGCATGTGGATGCATACTTAGATGCGTTGGAAAAAGAAATCGACTTCACAGCACAGAAGTTTTACCATAAAAAGTTAAACTCTATCTATATTGGCGGTGGTACACCAACCACTTTAAATCCAGACCAGTTAGACAGACTGATTCGCAAGATAAAGTGTAGCTTTGATTTGCAGCATTGTATCGAATTTACAGTGGAAGCGGGACGACCAGATTCCATTACAAGAGAAAAACTGGCAGTGCTTCGTAAACATAATATTGATAGAATTTCTATCAATCCACAGACCATGAAACAGGCAACGTTGGATCTCATCGGCCGACATCATACGGTAGAGCAGATTCGTGAAAGCTTTGCGATGGCAAGAGAGCTTGGTTTTGACAACATCAATATGGATTTAATTCTTGGTCTTCCACAGGAAAGCTTCGAGGATGTACGTAACACCATGGAAGAGATGAAGGCCATGGAACCGGACAACATCACCATCCATTCTCTTGCTGTAAAGCGTGCGGCAAAACTTACCATTTTTAAGGATGATTACAAGGATATGCAGATGGTAAATACCCAGGAGCACATGGATTTGTGTGCAGACTACTGCAAGGAGATGGGATTATCTCCATATTATCTGTACCGTCAGAAGGGTATGGCAGGCAATATGGAGAATGTCGGATATGCCAAAGAGGGCAAGGCCGGCGTATATAATATCTTGATTATGGAAGAAAAACAGACTATAATGGCACTTGGTGCAGGTGCAACAACCAAGTTTGTTTTAC
>CAYMYV010000104.1:0-7562 GCA_964394775.1 uncultured Lachnobacterium sp.
CAAGATGCCTTCTCTTAGAAATTCAATATTCTGTTCGTTGAAGTAGAGTGGCCTGCAGAAGGGCATAAAGATAGGGGCGCCGCTTCGGCCATAAGGATTTTGCGACGGACGCACTTGGACTCGCTCTTCACTACCCCAGCTTACTCTTCGCATAATCCCTAATAATCTCTTCCTCACAGAAGTAGAATCTTTCGCCCATTACCTCCTGATAGGTCTCGTGTCCTTTTCCAATTAAGGCAATGATGTCACCTTTTTGCGAATGGTCGATTAAGTACTCAATCGCCTCTTTTCTATCAGGGCGAATCTCGTATTTTCCATGATGCTCATCAATACCGCGAATAATATCTACATTAATATCATCCATACTCTCATAACGAGGATTGTCCATGGTGATAACCGTCAAATCTGCATATTTTCCTGCCGCATATCCCATGTCGTAGCGTCTCTGCTTTGGCTTGTTTCCACCGCCACCGAATAAGCAGATTAGACGCTTTGGCTCATAAGCCTTTAACATGCTAAGAAGACTCTCAATACTAATTGCATTGTGCGCATAGTCAATGATAAATGTGCCAAAAGGTGCGGCTTCCTTCACAAGCTGTGTTCTACCCTTTACATACACCTCGCGAAGTCCCTGTACCAATGCCTCCACCGGAAGCTTCTCCAAATCTGCAACTGCTGCTGCCACCAGGGCATTATGCACATTAAAATGACCCGGCATTGACAATACCGCTTGTGTCTTAATTCCGCCACGAATATCAAATACAACTCCCAGGGTATCCTCTTCCCACAGATTGTCGATATTTTTGGCCATAAGATTTGCAGGAATGTTCGTTGAAACCGTATATACATCTGTCACGTTCTCAAAAAATTCCAAGCTATGCTCATCATCCATATTGATTATGGATTTCTTAACCTGCGCAAAAAACAGCTTCTTAAAGGATTTATACTCATCAAAATCCGCGTGCTCTTCCGGACTGATATGGTCAGGGGAGAGATTTAAAAACGCACCATAATCAAACTCAATTCCAGCAATACGTTTCAGCTTTACAGCCTGTGAGGAAACCTCCATCACCACATACTTACAGCCCTTGTCCAGCATCTGACGAAACAGGGAATGTAATTCATAGGATTCCGGAGTGGTATTTCGGGTCTCAATCTTTTCCTCTCCGATATACGCTCCCAAGGTTCCTATCATACCAACCTTGTTTCCGGCTGCTTCTAAAACCTTCTTCATCATATGCGCTGTGGTAGTTTTTCCCTTGGTTCCGGTTAAGCCTATCACTGTCATCTGTTTTGCCGGATAGCCAAACCATGCTGCCGCAGCAAGTGCAAGCCCTTCACGAGCATCCTTTACGCGGATAACTGCCACATCAGCGCTTACCTCTACATCATCCTCTACCATAAGGGCAGCTGCGCCAGCCTCCACTGCCTGTGCAGCAAATGCATGTCCATCCACCTTAAAGCCCTTTAGGCATACAAACAACGTGCCTTTTTCTACTTTTCTTGAATCATAAGCAATGGATGTAATTTCTACATCCATTGACCCCTGAAGCAACTCAATCTTCATTGCCTCAACAATATTACTTAACTTCATAAATATATTCTCCCTCGTAGACTACATGTGATGGTCCGGTCATGTGCACATTTCCAGCCTCATCCCATCTAACATATAGAACTCCGCCCGGCTGTTCTACTTCTACGTTTCTTGTACATTTTCCCAAAAGGTGTGCGATAACAACTGCTGTACAGCATCCGGTCCCACATCCAAGTGTTTCCCCTGTACCACGTTCCCATTCACGAATCTTTATATGGTTCTCGTCCACCACCTGCGCGAAGGTTACATTCGTTCTCTTTGGAAACCGTTCATGATATTCCACCAAAGGTCCATATTTTTGTACTTCATAAGAAGCTACATCATCTACAAAAAATACGGTATGTGGATTTCCCCATGACAGGGATGACATGTGCAGCGTTCTATCCGCCACCTGTACCTCCCGGTCGATAAATTTCTCTTCCTTGGTTGCAACCGGTATATTACAAGCCAGTAAATCCGGCTGCCCGATTTCTGCTTCGATATTTACAACCTCGCCATTTTCCACAAAAAGTGTCAGGTGCTTAACACCACCTAAGGTCTCAATGGTCAGTTCTTCTTTATCGGTCATCCCATGATAATATACAAATTTAGCAGTGCTTCGAATGGCATTTCCGCACATCTCTGCCTCTGTACCATCCGGGTTAAAAATACGCATTCGAAAATCTGCGACAGAAGAATCACATATCAAAACCATACCATCCGAGCCAACGCCAAAATGTCTATCGGAAATCTTCTTTGCAAGGTCATTTAAATTCTCTAGTTTCTGGTTAATGGCATCGATATACACATAATCATTGCCATACGCCTGCATTTTTGTAAATCTAATATTCATATATAAGCTTCCTTATTTTTTCCCCTGCAAGACTCTTAATTCATCGCCTGTGCCAAATCCGCAATAATATCATCTACATTTTCAATACCGATGGAAATACGGATGAAACGTTCGTTGATACCTAATTTCTCGCGAATATCTTCCGGAATGGATTCATGTGTCTGTGTCAGCGGATAAGTAATCAGGGTTTCCGTTCCGCCTAAGCTTTCCGCAAAGAGAATCATGTTTACCTTCGACAACAGATTTCTGGCTGTTGCTACATCATCCACCTCAAAGGAAATCATGCCGCCAAAGCCGGTTGCCTGTGTTGTACTGATTTCGTATCCCTTATGGTCCTCAAATCCAACATAATATACTTTCTTAACCTTAGGATGCTTGCGAAGCCATGCCGCAACAATCTGGGCATTTTCGTTATGCTTCTGCATTCTAAGAGATAAGGTCTTAAGACCTCTTAATATCAACCATGAATCAAATGGTGCAAGTCCATTTCCTCTGGACTTTAGCTGCATATGGAAATGGTCTGAAAATCTCTCATCTTTAATTATAACAAAGCCTGCAATTACGTCATTATGTCCGCAAAGGTATTTGGTTCCGCTATGAACAACAATATCTGCACCAAGCGTCAAAGGTTTCTGGAAATATGGGGTTAAAAATGTATTATCTACAACAAAGATAATATCATGTTCTTTTGCAATCTCTGATACTTTACGGATGTCTGCAACCTTCATCATTGGGTTTGTAGGTGTTTCCATAAAAATCATGCGGGTATTTGGCTGAATTGCTGCCTTTAATGCATCCAAATCGGACAAATCTACATATGTGAATTCTGCTCCATTGGCAGAGAAAATATCTTCACAAATACGGAAGGTTCCGCCGTAAATATCATCTGACAAAATCACATGGTCGCCTCTTACCAGCATCCCAAACAGGGACATGTTTGCAGCTTGTCCACTGGAAAAAGCAAATGCTTCATAGCCTTTCTCAAGTATAGCCATAGTTCTTTCCAATTCCTGTCTTGTAGGATTCTGTAGACGACTATACAGATAACCTGTAGAAAGGTCAAATTCTTTATGTCGAAACGTCGCACTCTGGAAAATCGGAAAACTAACAGCACCCGTAATTGGTTCACAGCCCAATGCGCCATGTACTACCTGGGAATCGAAATGCAGGTTTTCTTTTCTGTCGTACTCACTGTAAAAACATTCTTCTCTCATGATTGCCTCCTAAATCTAGTTTCTAAATATGTTTAAACTGACTAACCTCATTTGAAAGTTCATCTGAAATCTCACGGTTATTTTCTGCATCAGTTTTGATATCTCCAAGTAATTCTACCAACTGTCCGGCGCTGTCTGCTACTGCCGAAATGCCTCTGGCACTTTCTTCTACCGCGGTATTAATTCCATCAATACCATGATTGATGCTTGCAATGTTCTCTTCTAATTCTGCGGATTTATCATCAATAACATTCATCATTGCATCCATCTTGTCTGCATCTGCATAGTACTGATTTGCTACGTCTACCATTTTGTCATAATCTGCTAATACAGTACCATCAATAAACGTCATCATTCCATTTGCATTATCTGCAAGTGCATCTACTGCACCCGTAACTAAAGCACTAATCTGCTGAATGTTATTTGCAGACTCTTTCGAACGTTCTGCAAGGTTTCGAATCTCATCTGCAACAACCGCAAAGCCTTTTCCTGCTTCACCCGCGCGTGCAGCCTCAATAGAAGCATTGAGTGCGAGCAAATTGGTCTGACTGGAAATTGCAAGAATCTCGTTGGTTAACTCATTAATCTTATCTACGCTACGGCTGTTTTCAACAGCAGTTTCAAGCGTTTTCTTATTTGCATCCATCATGCGCAGTGTATTGTCCTTGCTATTCATAGCATCCTGGCGAATACCTTGTGCATTTTCCTTGATTCCATCAGTTACGTGTACACCCTCTTTTGCAAGGTCCTTCATTCCCTGAACAGAATCCATCATATCTCTTGATTCAGTTGCGATAGCATCTAGTGTTGCAGCAATTTCTTCCATACCGGCTGACATCTCTTCCATTGTTGCAGACACATCACTTGCACTGCCTTCGGAGGATGTAATATTGGCATTAATATTTGCGACCTGCACATTCATTCCCTGTGAGCTGTTACGCAATTTTATCATAATCAGCTGCAGTTGCTCAATAAACGCATTAACACCGGAAGCAAGCTGTCCGATTTCATCCTTTGATTTTACCACAAGTCGTTCTGTCAGGTTACCTTCGCCCTGTTCAATTCCTCCGATAATCTGATTGAGCTGATTGGTAGCAGTTTTTGCAGGCTTGATAATTGAACGACTAACTACAATCATCACAATAAGTTCAACACCTATCGTAATCACAGTTACAATTGGAACGACTGTCAGAATCAGATCCACTGAATTGGCACCAGCCTGTCCATCTGTTTTTGCAGCCGTTGTAAGCTTTTCTGTAAACGCTTCCTGATAAGACTCCACTGTAGTTGCCATGTTTGTCACCTGGGTGTTCTGTGAACTTGCAGTACGGGAATCTCTCAGTGTAAATGCGTCTGATACCAACATTACGTATTTTTCTAATTCTCTAACTCTTGTATCGTATTTTTCAAAGGCGGATAATAGCTCTTCATTTCCCAACTCTTCCACTAATGCTTTCATCTCGTGCAGCGTCAGGTTTGTTTCTGTGTTGATTTCAGTTATTTTTGTCGCCATTCCTTCGGCCATGGAATAATTGGTGGATAACGCCATGATATTACTATTCATACGAAGCATCGCAACGTTACCACTGATTATCTCATTACAAGCCTGTAATTCGATATAATACTCCGACAAATTGTCAATCGATTGCTTTGCATTCTGCAATCCCACATTCGTTAATACACTATATCCAATTAACGCAACCAATAAAATAATTAACAGTGTATTTACTTTTGCACCTATACTTTTCCCTCTTTTGCGCATACGTTTTTCATTGGCAGAATTATTTTTTTTCATTCCCAAGTTTCTCCTATTGTACATTTTATATATGCTTAAACTGGCTAACCTCATATGAGAGTTCATCGGAAATCTCACGATTGCTTTCTGCATCTACCCTGATGCTTCCAAGCATATCTACCAGCTGTGAAGTATTGTCAGCTACCATTGTAATACCCTGAGCACTTTCTTCTACTGCTGTATTAATTCCATCAATACCTTCATTAATGGTTGTAATATTATTTTCCAGCTCTGTGGATTTGTCATCAATTACATCCATCATTGTGTCTAATTTATCTGCATCTGCATAATACTGATTTGCCACATCTACCAGCTTATCATAGTCAGATAAAACTGTTCCATCAATAAATGCAAGCATATCATTCGCATTTCCTGCAAGGGAATCTACTGATTCCGTAACCATTACACTAATCTGCTGAATGTTATTCGCAGTTTCCTTCGAACGTTCTGCTAAGTTTCGAATCTCATCTGCAACAACTGCAAAGCCCTTTCCGGCTTCACCGGCTCTGGCTGCCTCAATCGAAGCATTCAGTGCCAACAGATTGGTCTGGCTGGAAATTCCAAGAATATCATCCGTTAATTCATTAATCTTATCTACGCTGCGGCTGTTTTCAATTGCAACCTCTAATGATTTCTTATTAGAATCAATCATGATCATGGTGTTTTCTTTGCTAACCATAGCATCCTGACGAATCTCCTGTGCATGCTCCTTGATGGTATCTGTTACGTGCACACCCTCTTTTGCGAGGTCCTTCATCCCCTGAACAGAATCCATCATATCTCTAGCACCTGCTGCAATCGTATCTAACGTCGCAGCAATCTCTTCCATACCGGCGGACATCTGCTGCATGGTCGCTGATACATCGCTGGCACTTCCTTCTGAAGTTGCAATATTAGAATTGATGTTGTTCACCTGAATATTCATACCCTGTGAACTGCTACGCAGCTTAATCATAATTCCCTGCAGCTGTTCTAAAAATCTATTCACACCATTCGAAAGCTGGCCAATCTCATCCTTTGACTTTACGGTAAGTCTTTCCGTCAGATTACCTTCTCCGCGTTCAATTCCTGCAATAATATCGTTTAAGTGTACGGTTACTTTCTTAAGTGGTCGAATAATAGAGTTTGCAATCATAAGAATAAGTATCAATTCAACAATCACAATAACCACGTTCAACGCAAGTGCCGCATCCTGAATAAACTGGATCGACTTCACACCCGTTGCTGCATCCGCTTCTGCCTTCGCAGCCAAAATATCTGCAAATGCTGTCTGGCTTTCCTGAAGATCTGCAACAATACTTTCTACCTCTGCATTACGTTTCTTAGCAGTCACAAAGTCAGACGCTTTCACTGCCTTGGCAGTGGACTGAATATTCTCTTCCAGCAATGTAGTGTTCTCTCTATATTCGGATAAGGCATTGATGAGTTCCTTGTCCCCTACCTCATTTGCTAATCTTGTGATTTTATTTAAGGATGATTCAATCGTCTCTGTAATACCTGAAATCTGGTCTGCGATTGCCTTCTTCTCTTCGATATTATCCTTCAAGACCATCAGGTTACTATATAAACGAATCTCACCTACATTCTTACTTACATTCTCATTATGCACCTGCATCTCCATGTAAGTATCTGCAAGTCCCTCTATTGCTGTCTTGGCCTCGTCCATACCCAGACTCGATAAAATACTGTACCCTACGAAAAGTGCCAATAACAGCCCTAACATAATGTACATTCTCGCCCCTATACTCTTTCTCATTATCTCTCCTCCTTAGTAACACGAAGTCATATAGTAGTATTATACCTCTTTTTCTCCTATTCTGCATTAACTATTTTATAAATTTCAATTATAAAACATATTAATAAAAACCAACAATTTTTCCCAAAAAACAAATTTACACAGAAAAAAAATCGTGGTAAAGTAACTATGTCATTTTTAGACGCATCTTAACATAAGGAGATTGAACAAGATGGAAAAAATTTATTTAGGTAAAACAAAAGACGTATACAAACTTGAGAACGGCAACGTAATGCTCAAATTCAAAGATGACTGTACCGGAAAAGATGGCGTATTCGATCCAGGCGAAAACAGTGTTGGTTTAACAATTGAAGGTATTGGTAAAGCAAACC
>CAYMYV010000105.1:0-7519 GCA_964394775.1 uncultured Lachnobacterium sp.
AGTCAACGAGTACAAGCCTAAGTGATAGCACAAGCACCTCACTTAGCGAATCAACGAGTACAAGTTTAAGTGAGTCAACAAGCACAAGTCTGAGTGAAAGTACCAGTACCTCACTTAGTGAATCAACAAGCACAAGTCTGAGTGATAGCACAAGCACTTCACTTAGTGAATCAACAAGTACAAGCTTAAGTGAAAGCACAAGTACATCGCTCAGTGAGTCAACCAGTACAAGCCTAAGTGATAGCACAAGCACATCACTCAGTGAGTCAACCAGTACAAGCCTAAGTGATAGCACAAGCACATCACTCAGTGAATCAACCAGCACAAGCTTAAGTGATAGCACAAGCACCTCACTTAGCGAATCAACGAGCACAAGCTTAAGTGACAGCACAAGTACCTCACTTAGCGAATCAACGAGTACAAGCTTAAGTGATAGCACGAGCACCTTACTTAGTGAGTCAACAAGCACAAGTCTGAGCGAAAGTACAAGCACCTCACTCAGTGAATCAACCAGCACCTCACTTAGCGAGTCAACGAGTACAAGCCTAAGTGATAGCACAAGCACATCACTCAGTGAGTCAACGAGTACAAGCCAAAGCGATAGCACGAGCACATCACTTAGTGAGTCAACAAGTACAAGCCAGAGCGAGAGCACAAGCACCTCACTTAGCGAGTCAGCAAGCACAAGCTTAAGTGACAGCACAAGCACATCACTTAGTGAATCAACCAGTACTTCACTCAGCGAGTCAACAAGCACAAGCTTAAGTGATAGCACCAGCACTTCACTCAGCGAGTCAACAAGCACAAGTCTGAGTGATAGCACCAGTACCTCACTTAGCGAATCAACTAGCACAAGTACCTCACTCAGTGAGTCAACCAGCACAAGCTTAAGTGACAGCACGAGCACCTCACTTAGTGAGTCAACCAGCACAAGCTTAAGTGACAGCACAAGTACTTCACTTAGTGAATCAACCAGTACAAGTTTGAGTGATAGCACCAGTACCTCGCTCAGTGAGTCAACAAGTACAAGCCTAAGTGATAGCACCAGTACATCACTTAGCGAATCAACCAGTACAAGCTTAAGTGATAGCACGAGCACATCACTTAGTGAATCAACCAGCACAAGTCAGAGTGAAAGCACAAGCACTTCACTGAGTGAATCAACAAGCACAAGCTTAAGTGACAGCACAAGTACCTCATTCAGCGAATCAGCAAGTGCAAGTGCCTCAGCAAGTGCAAGCGAATCAGCAAGCACAAGTGAGTCAATTAGTGCAAGCGAATCAACAAGCGAGAGCATCAGCGCTAGCGAAAGCATTTCTGCAAGTGAGAGTACATCAACATCAGAAAGCGAGTCGGCAAGTGAAAGTGCTACCGCAAGCGAAACACCAAATGTGATTATTCCTGATGAGGTTCCTCCTCTAATCGTAGAAACAGAAGAGGATGATACAGAAATTTTCAACATTGATGATGAGGAGCCTCCATTATCTTCAGGTTCTAAAGAAGATAATAATCGTCCATGGTGGTGGATTTTTGGGGCGGCTGCAGCGACTGTTGCTGGTAAAAAAGTATATAACAAAAAGAAAGCACAGGCAGTTGCGAAAGAAATTTTAGATGATGTAGATAATTCAAACAAGTAGTACTGTACTAAACTTAAAAAGAAATGGAACCTTTCAAGTCGAAAGGTTCCATTTCTTTATTATTTAATATTAATTCTTTTCCTCATAATCTCCGGATTTACCGCCTCAGCGATAGCGGTTTCCTTTGAAATGATTCCCTGTTCATAGAGCTTCAATATGCTTGTATCCATAGAAACCATATTTTCAGCGGAAGAGGTGTATATGATGCCATCAATTTGATGAACCTTGCGTTCTCGGATAAGATTTCGAATCGCAGGTGTAAGTACCATGATTTCAAAGGCAGGAACAACCTTTCCATCTACTGTAGGTAGCAGCTTCTGGCTTACAACTGCCTGAAGAACAGATGCGAGCTGGATGCAGATCTGTTGCTGCTGTGAAGCTGGAAATGCATCAATGATACGGTCAATAGTGCTAGAAGCACCAATCGTATGAAGTGACGAAAAAATCAAGTGACCGGTTTCGGCAGCGGTGACAGCAGTATTGATTGTTTCATAATCACGCATTTCTCCCAAAAGGATTACATCCGGACTTTCGCGAAGAGAGGCACGAAGACCGGTTAAATAGGTTTCGGTATCGGTGCTGATTTCTCGCTGAGATACGATACTTTTTACATGGCGATGTAAGAATTCCAAAGGGTCTTCCAGGGTGATAATATGTTGTTTTTTTTCATAGTTAATTTTGTTGATAAGACAGGCAAGGGTAGTGGATTTGCCGCTTCCGGCAGTACCTGTTATAAGTATCATGCCATGTCCGGTATTTGCCAATTCCATAACTGTATCTGGAATCATAAGCTCACTAGGCTTTGGTAATTCAAAAGATATAATTCGAATTACAGCAGAGTAAGAGCCTCGCTGTTTGAAGGTATTCACACGGAATCGTGATACTCCGGGAACAGCGAAGGAGAAGTCATCGTCCCCTGTTCTTTCAAAATCGGAAATGTCTCTTTCTGCCAAACGATAAAGCTCCGTTACAAACTCATGAGTTTCGTTTGGAAAAAGCTTACAATCATCTAATTCCTCAATTACTCCTTTTAATTTGTAGGAAAGCGGGCGCCCTGCGATAACAAAAATATCCGATGCGCCATGGTCGGTTGCCTGGTCTAAGATTTTTTTTACGTCCATTATAGTTTATCCTTTCGAAATTGTTACATGATTATGAAATCAAATCCAGTATTTCATCTTCTGGAGCTTCTTTTTCGTAAACAGATTTCCATTCCAGTATTTCATAGAAGGTATCTGTATTTTGCTGTGGATAACGAATAATTAGCTTGATGCTCAAGTATTGGTCTGTAGCGATATCCTCCTTATAGGAAAGGAGATATTCTCCGGAGGAAGCCTCTGGTGTCCCATATTCTGCAAGCCCTTGTTTTACAATCGCAAAATAATCAGCTTCATTATCAGTGGATTGATAGCATTCCACGAGGAATTCGTCGAGTGCTGCTAATTTAGTATAGGCACGTTCCTGTGCTTCGTAGTAGATTTGATTTTTGTCGGCTACCTTTTTGCTAAGCTTATAGTCAGAATAAGCAGTGACTAATGATAGTGCGGAAAAAGTAACTACGCATATCATTACGAAGGATAGCAATATGGTGGAAAAACCAAAGTTTGAAAATCCACGTTGTTTTTTACTGTTTTTCATCATGGAAGCGTCACCTCCGTTATCTTATTTGGAGTAGAAGGTGTGTAATTACATGTAGAAATAGAATAGGCCATGTTTCCTTTTTCATCGTAAAATTCAATACTAATCTTTGAAAAGGCGGCATCTACTTTCCGGATAAAAACATGGTAAACAGAGGTGTCTCTTGCACATGGTTGATACTTTTCATCATAATAGATATAGAGAGTATCGTCATTTAGTAAGCTGTCTGTATATTCCTCGAAGAGTGGAGTAAGACTACCATCCCCGCTTTCATAAATACTTGCAAGAGAAGTAGTAATACGCACTGCATTATGCAATGTGGTGGTGTCTTTTGTCATATTGTTGGATTTGACGAAAAACATCAGCCCACATCCACACAGGATGCAAAATAGTAAGAGATTAATTAATAATTCCATCAAAAACAATCCGGATTTGGAGTACTCATATCGACTCATGGTGCCTCCTTTCCGATATTACAATGGAGTGAAAAATACAGAATTTGTGTATCTCCATTTGTATCTGTGACTTCTGCACGAAGGAGAGAAGCACTGATGAGTTTTGGTGTAAATCCCTGCATCTGAATGATTTCCTGTCCGCTGGAGAGTGTAAAAACAGAACCTTCCGTTGCGACCAATTCGCGCAGAGCACCTTCGTAATAATAGATATATGTGGTGTAGCTAATGTTATTTCCGGTTGCCGTTAGTGACAGTGCGGGAATACCTTCCAGCTCGTAAACCTCGATTGCATTTTGTGTATCATATTGACGGATTTTTTCAGTTAAATAAGAGGAAATCGTGCGGTCCTCGTAGTTTTCGCTCATTACGTCTGTAATATGACGATATTGTTTTGCACCGATTAGCACCAACGAAAAGGAGGTTGCTGCAAAAAGAGTAATCAGTGCCAATACAAAAACGGTATCAATTTTTTTTGACATATGTTACTCCTTTTCAATTATGGTTACATCCGGTCGAAGGTTGCCGCCGATGTATTGATAATCAACATAGAAATGTTCTTTGTTGTAGGTGAGTCCGTAGTTTTCTTCCAAATATGCAAGGTTGTACGGATAAGTACCTTCTAAAGCGTAGCACTGGGTAATGCTTCGTTCAAGGGCATTATTAAGAAGCTCTTTTTCATATGTCAGGTTGGTTTCGGAAAAAGAGTCAGAAAATGCCACAAAGCATCCGAGTACCAGAATCATAAGCAGTACTGGCAAGTATACAGTTATAGATAATCGTTTCTTTTTTGCATAAAAAAGTGACATAGGGCCTCCGGTTATCCAATACTTGACATGATGCCCAGTAGTGGTAATAAAAATGAGACTAAAATCAGTCCAATAAAGAAGGACAAGATAATAATCAGGGTTGGTTCTAATATCGAGATAAACTGATGAAGCCTATCATCCGTTTCAGCTTCATAGGCTTTGGAAATGTTAAGCATTACATCATCCATGGCACTGGTTTTGTATCCAATCGTAACCATACTCGCATGCATTTCGGAAAGGCATCCAGAGAGTAATAAGGCTTGGGAGAAGCTTTCTCCATCTGAAATTGACTCTTTGCAACGGCGGATACAGTCTTCCATATAGCTATTGTCAACTAAGGCTTCTGCAAGAGATAAGCCTTGGTCTGTGTCCAAACCGCTTGCCAGTGCAAGGTACATACAGTTAGCAAAGCGGCTTGCTGCCAACGAACGCGCCATGCCTTTGTTTGCAAGAAATCTTTTCCCAATTGGTGTCTGGAATAGTGCAAATGCAAGTAAACCAAGAACAAGACAGATAAGAATAAATACAAACAGATATTTATTCAAAAAAGTGCTTATATCCATCAGCAGCTTACCTGTGCCTACAAGATTGCTTCCAAGCTCAGCATATACATCTGCAAAAATTGGAACAACATTTGTAATAATAACCAAAATAACCGCTAACATCATAATGGACATTATGAGAGGGTAGGTAACTGCACGCTTGATACCTTCGCGTATCTGTGCTTCGCGTTCATAATATACGCATAAGGAATCTAAGACCTCCTCCATACGTCCCGTCTGTTCTCCGATATGTATCATTTGAAGCATATAATCAGGGAATGCATCGATTTCGGAAATTGCGTCATAAAGAGAATCACCCTGTTCCATAGGCTCGTAAATTTTTGAGAGCCATTCTCTGGTCTCGGGATTTTTGGACTCGTCACGTAAAATAGATATTCCATAATAAATTGGAAGTCCTGCCTTGACAATCATATTTATTTGTTGGCAGAAGGCAGAAATCTCTGCTTCAGTGAGTAAATTGTTTTTTCGAAACATGAAAAAACCTCCTAGTAGACGTATTTTGTCAGGTATCTGCTGTTTTTGGTAATGTAATCCTTTGGGGATTTGCTAGCAGATGCAAAGGTTGGATCTAACAGATTCCAATTCGTTCCATCAAATTCAATAATACCATTAATCCATCCAATATCTTCGATATAGACGCTTATCCATGCATGATATTCCTCGCCAACATATCCAACTTCTAAACGGGTAGGAATATTCTGTGTGCGGAGCATGGTTGCCATAACAGCCGCATAGTCAAAGCAAATGCCTGTGTTTGCCTGATATACATCATCAACGACCGGCAGATAACCGGATACAACAGCAGAGGCTTTATCGTAGTCATAGGTGAAATTGCTAATAATATAGTTATATACCTGTTCAACAACTTCGATGTCTTTATTGGCGGTGTAGGCAAGCTCTGAGGCCTTCGCTATTGGAAGAGAGCCTGCACTGAAGCTGACGTATTGATTTGGGTACAGATAAGGACCAAATTCATTGGTGATTGTAACCTCAATATCTGTGGAAATTGCAAGGGAGTATGTAGTGCCGGAAAGGTTTTCATAAATGCCAATCGTATAATTACCATTACCGGCGGTCAAAGGAAATACTTCGTAGCCATTAGCATGTAGGTTGTATGTGTAGGTCACGTCATCAGGACCAGTAATTCGTAATTTCACTTTTTCATTGGAGCCTGTATAATCTGCCATGATGTAGCCCTCAGCTGCATTTGATGTGTCGATGGTGGCAACATCACAGGAATGAACAACCACACCAGCGGCAACAGGGGTAAGGACGACAGGGGTATTATCACGCGAGCCTTTTTCGGTAGAAGTGGTGGCATCAGGCGTGACATCCCCACCGGGGGTATCATTATTTCCGCACCCCGACAGTAACAGGCATAGAGATATAATAATATGAAAAATGAAAGCATATTTTTTCTTGTTCTGCTTCATAAATAATTCTCCATTTTGTATGTGTTTACTTCTTCTTATTTTAATACATAATATGGATTCTGTAAAGTTTATAAACATTTTAGAATTCTGCAAACCCTTGATTTTGCTGAATAAATTGAATTTTATTAGCACTCTTTTTGAAAGAGTGCTAATTTTGTGTTGACTTTTGTTTTTTATAGTAATATTATTCTTTCTAGAGCAATAAGTTGATAAGAAAAGACATTTGGTCTTTGTATAAAGGAGGAATTTTAAGATGAAATTATCACCACTTACTGACAGAGTTGTATTGAAACAGTTAGAAGCTGAAGAAACCACCAAATCCGGTATTATTTTAGCTGCATCTGCACAGGAAAAGCCGCAGGAGGCTGAGGTTATCGCAGTTGGACCAGGTGGAATGATTGACGGCAAAGAAATTGTTATGCAGGTAAAAGTAGGACAGAAGGTTATCTACTCTAAATATGCAGGAACAGAAGTAAAATTAGACGGACAGGAATATATCATTGTTCGCCAGAATGATATACTTGCAATTGTTGAGTAACAATTGCAAGTATATCAAGAGATGTGCAACTCGTGGAATGGTAAATAATTGCTTCTCAATTCCACTCGTGCACGTAAGAGTCACAAGTGACTCTTGATAGCAGTTGTAGAAGATTAATGAAATAAGGAGTAATAAATCATGGCAAAAGAAATTAAATATGGCTCAGAAGCCAGAGCAGCACTTGGTGCCGGCGTAGACAAATTAGCAAATACCGTTCGTGTAACACTTGGACCAAAAGGAAGAAACGTTGTATTAGACAAATCCTTTGGCGCACCATTGATTACAAATGATGGTGTGACAATCGCAAAAGAAATCGAATTAGAAGATGCATTTGAAAACATGGGCGCACAGCTTGTAAAAGAAGTAGCTACTAAGACAAATGACGTGGCCGGTGATGGTACAACAACAGCTACAGTACTTACACAGGCTATGGTAAATGAAGGCTTTAA
>CAYMYV010000106.1:0-7505 GCA_964394775.1 uncultured Lachnobacterium sp.
AGCTGGATAAAAAGGGCAATCCAATTTATCCAAAGAAACCAATTTTGGAGGAATATCTGCTGGTAGACGGCTATAATATTATTTTTGCATGGGACGAGTTAAAGGAACTGTCCATGATAAATATTGATTCTGCCAAGGATAAATTGAAGGATATGCTGGCAAACTACCAAGGCTATAAGAATGGTCGGGTTATGGTGGTATTTGACGGTTATCGTGTCAAAGGAAACCCCGGTTCCACAGAGAAGTATTTTAATCTGGAGGTTGTTCACACCAGGCAGGATGAAACTGCAGATATGTATATTGAGCGCATGGTACATCAGGTGGTGGGTAAGCATAAAGTCATTGTTGCTACCAATGATAATCTAGAGCAGCTTACCATATTAAGTCAGGGAGCACTGCGAATGTCAGCGTTGGGGCTGAAGCAGGAGTTAGAGCGCGTGGAACGGCTTGGATTGCAGGAGTGGAAAGAGATAAATAGAGGGGTGAAGAGCGAATTGAAAGCGATGAAGGTAGAATAAAGCTGTACGGTATACACTATTACGAAGAATTACAGGAAATTGCAGATTGCCTAGATACCAATATGGATAAACATTTATGCTGTGGGTAGCAGTAGAAAAATGCTAATAGAATACCCTCGATTTTTCAGAATCGAGGGTATTCGTGTGATATTTTTTCATAATTACCCAATTTGCAGATTCTCTCATTGAAATCACCTTCGGATAGGGGTATTACATTTTCTTTTTCTATATATACCCAAAAAATAGATAGAGTTATTCCTCTTCCGGGGCGTGGGGTAATGATTTCTCAACATGCGCCCACAGACCGGAAAAATATCCAAGTGCAGCGACAAGGGAGAGTGCAATCCCTACAATCCAATAATAGTTTGTTAAATAATTTGTCGTTCCGTAAATGTCTAGGACTCCGCGGATAATGCTTCCAATCGTCAAGGTGGCAATTCCGGAGTGATAGAGGTTACGTGTAATGGCATTCGGTGCTTTGAGGCAGAGAGAATGTTCTTTTCCTATGCAGATATACTTCCACATCCCAAGAATGAAAAATGGTAAACATCCACCCACCAAAGGGAAAGCGAAGGCGTATAGCATGAAGTTGGAATATACGCCATAGCTGAATGCCTCATAAATTGCACCAAAGAGCGCTACAAAAATAGAAATGAGAAGATATGTAAATGATGTTTTTAACAGAGTTCGATTAGTAACCGATGTAGACAATATCACTCACACTCCTTTCTTTGTTGATGCCCTTGCTAGACATTGGAACATTGATGATTTCACCATTAAACCACATGGTAGCAGAACCACCGCCATCCAAGTTATAAGCTGTTTGTACGCCTAAGCCCTGCACGAAGGTGGCAAGCTCATAGAGGCTTAGGCCCTCGCTGGCATCGGTACGTCCGTCAGATACTACAAAGAGATAATGAAGCTCATCCACCTGACAAATTGCAGTACGTGGATTGCTTGCCATTGCCTGACCTACCTCTTCATTGCGGCTTACGACAACCTCCCCGTCAAGAACAAGTCCCGGACCGAAGGAGAGGATATGAAGAGCACCATTTTCTACTAATTCTTCCGGGTCAGAGCCACGTTCGGTAATGACATCCAAAGTACCATCTTCATAAATCACGAGGTTCTCGCGGTCACGAGAGGTGGAATCACGATAGATAACGCCATCACGAACCACCAGACCGGTTTCACGTGCGCCGTAATAGTCTCCATTTACCGCGAAAATGGCATTGTTGCTTTCTGCCATTTCGGAGGTCTTTTCTGTGACATTTTTGCCATAGGTATTCTTGGCAAAAGCCGTTTGCAGATACTCCGGTGAGGAAAGCTTTATCTCTGCTACATAGATGTTGGTATCATATTCACGGTACTCGGTAATAGTGATAGAAATGTTGTCATCCCTGTAGGAATTTTCCGTGATGACAGGCTCGCTATTTGATGAATTGTCATTTGAGGAGTTATTGTGATTACTGTTATCATTTTCGTTATTATTTTTATCTGTCCCGGTGTCGCCGATAGATTCCCAACCACCATTTGATGATTCGGATTCGCTATCTTTTTCAACGACCACATAGGATTTTGGAATCACAAAGGTATCCAGTAATACGTATGCCGTAAAGCAGAAAAGTATACATCCATATACAATTCCCCATAATTTTTTTTTCATATTCATATCTATTCCTTTTATTTGTTATTTACAATTATAGCAGCAAGTCGCATCTATAATATTCATTCACTTCGCCATATCCTTGCTACGGAAAATAATGCATCTTTGAACTGTCCAGCTAAGAAAGAAAAATAAAAGCTCTGTAATCATTTTTGCAATCATACTAGGAACTGCAAAGCGGTCAACCAAAAAGCTAAGTACAAGAGTATTTCCTACTAAGATTACGAGTGCAAGAAGGAAATATTTAAGTGCAGAAGAGGCAACTGACTGTTTGCTCTGGAACACAAATTTGCGGTTTATCGTGTAGTTTACACTGGCACTGACAATGCGCGCGCCGATGTTGGACAGGCGGACACAGTGCAAGTAGGTCATCCCCAGTGATGGAGAGAGAATGGTTGTGACAAAAAGCAGTATTCCGTATAAACAATAGTCTACCAGAAAGCCAATCAGGGAGGAAGCAGAAAATTTCAAAATTTCCTTGTAAACACGATAGGAGTCCTTTAGCACGTGAAAATGAGAGGACTCATTGTTGTTTAGGTAAATGGTTTCTATTTCATGTTCCACAATCGGAATGTGTTCTTTGGCAAAGGTCAAAAGTACGTTCATTTCATATTCATACCGTTCGCCCGGGATATCTGTCATTTTTGAAAGAAATTGAGTAGAAAACGCCCTAAGACCGGTTTGTGTATCGCGCACCGTAAGTCCCGTGGACAGACGGTAGATAAGTCTTGTGAGACCGTTGCCAAAGCGGCTGCGAAGAGGTATCTTACCGGTTAATTTGCGGCTGCCAAGTACCAGGGTGTCGGGATGATTCTTTGCAATCTGACATATAGCAAGAGCATCATCTACCCGATGTTGGCCATCTGCGTCTACCGTAACCAATAGGTTTTCGCCTAAAAAGTGTTTCTGTATGTAAGTATATCCGGTTTTTAAGGCACAGCCCTTGCCCTGATTGATTTCGTGTGTGAGGACTGTGGCGTAAAGCTTTGCTTCCTCAAAGAGAGAGGAAAAGTCATCTCCACTGCCGTCGTCTACGGTTACAATTGAAAATCCCAAGGTTTGAAGCTGGGCAAGTAGTGGGATGAAGTTGTCACCCGGTTTGTAGGCCGGAATTAGTGCGATATAGTTTGACTCCATGTCAACTCCTTTCAATGGCTCTATCAAGAAAGGCGCACCATATTTTGTGGTGCGCCTGTTATCGGTTGTGATTTAGCTTGCTTGAAAATCGTAAGACTCTGTTCCAATGGAAATAGTATAAGTTTCTCCGGAAACCATATCCGGTGTACTAAGAAGGAATAGTGAATAGGATGCGGTTGTGGTGTAACTAAATATTTCTTTTCCTGATGAATCGGTTACTACTAAGTCTGAACCTGAAGCTATAGAGCCTCGGATGGCAAGCACGCCCTGTTCATTATCGGTGAAGGTTACAGCCATTTGAGAATAACCGCCTAAGCCTACATAAGTGCCGCCTGTAATTACACCTGTTGTTTCATAGTCAAGGACAGAGGTGTCACCCTGTGTTGGGCCGGTTACTATTGTTGTACCACCAGTGATTTCAAGGGAACCGTTAGAGTCCATTGCATCGCCACCGGCATACATGAAGATATCTCCACCTTCTATAAGAATGGTGCCATTGTAGTTGCCGCCACCGAAACCGCCGCCACCGAAACCGCCGCCACCGCCAAACATGCCGTCACGGCCTCCGGTTGTACCGCTGGAATCAGCTCCTCCGGCTGCATTAATGCCATCGTCAGAAGCGTTGATATCAATATCACCGCCGGATATAACAATATTAAGTCCTTCAATACCTTCGTAGCTTTCGGTAATGTTAATGCTGCCACCTGTGATAGTAAGTTCCTCTTCAGAGTGGATTCCGTCATCGCCGGAAGCAAGTTCAAAGGTTCCATTATTAATATATATAGAAAGATTTGAGTGTATGCTGTCATCTGCGGAATCAATATTGAAGGATCCGCCATTAATTAACATACTGCTGTTGGCCTTGATGCCCTTCATACTGGTACTGCCATCATCGGTTGTGGTGGAGGTACTGTTGTTAGTGTTTCCGGTAGTACGTCCCGGACGTCCGCCGCCACCCCAGTTGCCACCGCCCATATTTCCCCAGTTACCTGAGGAGCTCTGGGAGCCGTTTTTATAACCGCCACCGCAAAGAAGGGTAAAATCTCCGGCTTCAATCTGAATGAAGTAACCTGCATCAATGCCATCACCTTCAGCTTCAATGTTGAAGGTACCACCACTTACATATACGAAGCTTTTTTCTGCACTCTCAGAGTTTTCTACGTGGATTCCGTCTTTTCCTGAATCAATGGTAAAAGTACCTGCGCTGACACGAACGCTGTCGTTTACATCCATACCATGGGAAGCGGATGTAATGCTATAAGTTCCGCCTGTAAATACCAGATCATCCTTACAAACAATGCCGTGTTCGGTTGGAGCTGAAATGGTAAGGGAACCATTGCCGTTAAAAGTCAAGTCCTGTTTAGAATAGATAACACCATCAATGTTGTTTTCATCAATAGCTACATAGGAACCACCGTTTGTTAAAGTATTGGTGCTTCCGTCAGCCAGGGTAATGAATACTTTATCAGCCTCTAAGATGTAAATTGGAGCACTGCTTTCACATGTAATATCTACTCCATCAAGAACAATCTGTGGTTTGTCAGATTCTTCTGCACTTACAATAATCATACCATTGTCTAAAGTACCGGAAACAATATAAGTTCCCTCATCTGTAATCGTAATAGTGTTGCCGCTGATTTTTACCGCGTTAGAATTGCAGGATGCGGAAGAACCGTTTAAGGTAATCTTTACGCTATCCGTTGTGCTGTAGGAAGCATCCTGGTCGCGGTTGGTAAACATGTCATCCTGTGTCTGAGAAAAATCAGTGTCCACAGGGTCAGCATTGGAACTGTTGCCCGAATTGCTGTTACCGGTTGAATTATTATTGGAACTGCTTCCGGAACTGTTCTGCGAATCGCCGATTTGGCTGCCATCACCACAGCCTGTAAAAGCCAATGCCGCAACAAGCAGCAGTGGAATTAGTCTTTTTTTCATATGAATAACCTCCTAAGGTGAATTTATTATATTATGTACCAAAACAGTATAACAATATTTATGAAAAAAGCTAGCAGATAATTGTGAAAAAAATATGAAGAACGCAAGTTGATTTTAAAAATATATAGTGTTACCATATTTTTATGTTAGCGTTGCTTTTGCTGGAAATTTGGGCGGGTAATGCGGAAAGTGGAAGGAAAAAGTATGATTTACAATGAACAGATGTATGAACTAGGCAGCAAACGTTCTGCCATTCGAGAATTATTTGAATATGGAAAGCAAAGAGCAGCAATTGTCGGGGCGGAAAATGTCTATGATTTTTCTCTTGGTAATCCAACGGTTCCGGCGCCGGACTGTGTGGACGAAACGATTCGCCAGTTGACAGAGGAATTAGACTGCATCAAGCTTCACGGATACACCTCTGCGCAGGGAGACGTGGAAACCAGATGCGCAATTGCAGAATTTTTGAATCAAACGCATGGAACACATTTTCATGCAGATAATTTCTATATTACGATGGGGGCAGCAGCGTCGTTGTCACTGGCTTTTCGTGCGCTGACTACCGCGGCAGAGGATGAGTTTGTAGCGATTGCGCCATACTTCCCAGAATATAAGGTGTTCGTAGAGGCATCAGGTGCCAAGCTTAAGGTTGTTCCTGCGGATACGGTGGCGTTTCAGATTGATTTCGTGCAGCTTGAGGCAATGCTTGGACGAAACACCAAGGGTGTTATCATCAATTCACCGAACAACCCTTCGGGTGCCGTATATTCCTTGGAAACGATTAAGCGTCTTGCACAGCTGCTCGGTGAAAAAGAACAAGAATACGGTCATCCGATTTTTATCATTTGTGATGAACCATATCGTGAAATTGCCTACGACGGAGTAGAAGTTCCATTCGTAACAAAATATTATAGCAACACCCTGGTGTGCTATTCCTATAGTAAGTCATTGTCGCTGCCGGGCGAGCGTATCGGATATATTCTGGTTCCGGATGAAGCCTATGATAGCAAGGCACTCTATGCAGCAGTCGCAGGCTCCGGTCGTGCCTTGGGTTATGTATGTGCACCAAGCATGATGCAGAAGGTAATTACCCGCTGTCAGGGGGAAACAGGGGATGTGGAATTATATAAGAAGAATCGTGACCTGCTGTACGATGGTTTAACAAAAATCGGTTATGAATGCTTCAAACCACAAGGTGCATTCTATATGTTTGTAAAGGCATTGGAGGATGACGCGGATGTATTCTGTGAAAGAGCCAAGGCAGAGGATTTGCTTATCGTATCTGCAAATGGCTTTGGATGTCCGGGGTATGTGCGTATCTCTTATTGTGTGGATGAGGATATGATTGAGAGAAGCTTTGGGGCGTTTGAGAGGTTGTATCAGAGCTATCAATAGGGTTATGAGATATCGGATATTGGGGAAGGATTATGAAACAGATTACAGCAGGAGAAATGTTACAGCGTTTTCGATTGGAGTTAAAACTAAGTTTCATTTACTTTACCATTTTGAAAAATTATTAGGTGTTCACAGAAACGTCATTCTTTTTACTAGGTGAATTATATATAATACACACATACACAACATACACTTCAAAAAGTTTAGCAGGGGTGCAATATGAAGCAGGTCATTGGGAATAAAAAGATTATTATTGGATTAAGCATCGTTCTGGCAATTGTGGTTATAGTTGCAATTGTTTTCCTGGCGAATCAGAAATATGAATATTATGACGAAGCGACGGTAGTAAAATATTATGTCGAGAGATTTAGCAAGCCGGAAGAATTAGAGATACGTGCGATGGAAAGGTATGATGTTTCTGATGAGAAAACGTACTACTATCTAAAGATTTTTTATCCTCCAGTAAGCGAAACCGAGGAATATGAATTGCTTTTGATACTGGATAATTCCAGTAGAATAGTGAAGATGGCTCATTTCGATGATTTGGAAGCAGGCTACTATGATGAGATAAAAGAGGTTTGGGAGAATGCAAGACAAGAGGGGGCAGATAAGTCTTTTTCTAAAGAAGTTATTGATGAAATTGTAGAAGTTGTATTAACAAAGTAGGTTTGAAACTATGGGGCGTTTATAAATCTGTTACTAGATAAGGCAGGACAGCTTTTCGTGCAGATGAAGCACCACATCACACCAGAAGCACAGAAGGCAACAGTGGAGAAATACCACCAGGGTATTCATCAGAGCAATATTGCATGTGTATTTGACAAGCTATAGAAAAAAAAGAAAGGGATGCCGGT
>CAYMYV010000107.1:0-7500 GCA_964394775.1 uncultured Lachnobacterium sp.
TTTCAAATTGTTTAGTCAAAGCACTTAGAAAAACTTATGTTTGAAATACGTGTCGGAAAATAAACTGTATTTGTGCAATTTGTCAAACATGATTTGTAGATGCACCTTTTGACACCCGAATCCTATAAGGTAAAAAATGGACGCTAAATGCGTCCACTTTCCTTGATTTTTTTATTCAATTCCTTTGCAAGCTTGTCATTCTTGCTATTGTATTCACGAATTTCTTCCACCTGCTCTGTAACCCCCATTACCTGATCTGTCAGCTGGCTCATTGTAGTTGCTGATTCATTGGAGGCCTTACGAATAGACTCAATCGTCTTGGTTGCTTCACCTAACTGCTCTGACAGGTTCTTTGCGATATATGCAAAATCCTGCATCTTATCAAACATAATCTTGGAATCGGCCTGATACTTGTGTCCCACCTCAACTAACTCTGAATAGCTGCCGACGGTTTTGTCTCTCATAAATTCCACTACCTTGTTTGCTTCTTCTGCCAACTGGCTGACTGCGGTAAGCACCGTATTGGAAATATCATTAATCTCGCTAGCGGTCACACTTGTCATGGACGCAAGCTTGGTGATTTCATCTGCAACAACTGCAAAGCCTCGTCCTGCCTCTCCTGCGCGGGCTGCTTCAATAGAAGCATTCAGTGCGAGCAGGTTGGTCTGGTCTGCAATCTCCATAATATCCCTTGTCAAATCGAGAATACGCTCGGCCTTCTTAGACTGCTCGATTTTCTCAAGCATGGCGACCTCTACTTCCTCCGCCTTCGCCTCTACCTCCCGGCGCTCGCTTTCCGAACGAGTCATAATCCCATAAGCAACATTGTTACTATTCTGTGCATAGTCTGCACCATCCTTAGCTTCTTCGCTCATCTGAACAAAGGATTCGTCCATCTCACTCATTGTAGCTGACAATTCATTGATGTTTGAGGACATCTGCATCATGGAGCCGTTGCAATCCTGCATCACCCTCGAAATACCCAAGGTGTCGCCGGATACGCGCTGAATTTTAATATTCGCACCACCAATTGAGCCTTCCAGCTCCTTTGTACATGAATATATTTCTGTTAACACTTCGCTCATCTGTTGCTTTTCCAACGCAAGTGCTTCATCCATTTTCTTTTTTCCAATTATCATTTGTTATCCCCCATGTTGCTCACAAACATAGCTATATTCTTAGCATACCAAATATTGTGGTAAATGTAAACAAAAAAGTCTAACCCTTGCGGTATTAGACCTTTTCAATAATTCCTAATTCGATTAAATATTCTTCTAAAATTTCTGCCGCACTTCCGATTTTCTCTGTGCAGGGACGGTTCTTATAATATTCCTCTGTTCGTTTTTCCGGAATCGGTGCCTCGCGCTTTCCATCAAGCCCAAGCAGCTCACGGCAAATGATGGAGCCGTTTGCCGCCTCATAGCGACGAGCCAGCTCTTGGACATCCTCATACAGATTCTTTTTTCCATCATAATCCTTTGCTTCACTGTATCCCTTGATATATCCCAATATCATAAACATCGCTGACACACTGCCACAGACCTCACGAAGTCGACCCATTCCACCGCCAAATGGCGATGCAAGCTTTAGTGCCGTTTCAATATCAATGCTTTTATCTATTAAGTCTTCAAATGCCAGAATCATACACTGAGAGCAGTTGTAGCCATCCAGAAAACTCTGCATCGCTTTTTCTTTTCTTGTCATATGCCTCCTTCGAAAAAATGCCAAGAAACCAAGTTCTTGACATTTTCCTGCGTTTATTTCTTTTCTAATATTTTACATATTCTCAAGCACTTTATTGACAGAAGATAATCTTACACATACCACAAATACCTCTGCAGCCTTGCGAAGCTCTTCTAAGGATGGGAAGGTAGGTGCAATACGAATGACATTATCTTTTGGGTCTTTTCCATATGGGAAAGGCGCTCCTGCACCTGTCATTGTAACGCCGGCCTCTTTACACTTCGCAATGATGTCTTTTGCGCAGCCCTCCAGAGCTTCGAAGCAAATGAAGTAGCCACCGATTGGTTTGACCCATGTTCCAATTCCACGGCTCTTTAATTCCGCTGTCATAAGCTCATCCAGCATTTCAAATTTAGGGCGCATAATATCCGCCTGCTTCATCATATGCTGTTTGATACCGTCAAAATTCTTAAAATATAAAACATGACGGCGCTGATTTGTTTTATCGTAACCAATGGTCTGGATGGTAAGTGCCCTCTTGATATCCGCAATGTTGTTTGCAGAAGCAGCAAGGGCTGCGATACCGGCACCCGGGAACGTCACCTTACTGGTAGAGCAGAATTCAAATACGATATCCGGATTCCCTGCTTCTTCACATTCTGCAAGAATATTTAAGATAACATCCTGTTTGTCCGGGTATAAATGATGCACACAATATGCATTATCCCAGAAAATACGGAAGTCCAAGGCTGCCGGCTTCAAACGTGCAAAACGAAGCACGGTTTCATCTGAGTATGAGGTTCCGGATGGATTTGCGTATTTTGGAACGCACCAGATACCTTTTACCGCCGGGTCGTTGTTTACATATTCCTCAACCATATCCATATCCGGACCATCCTCATAAAGAGGAATGTTAATCATTTCAATACCGAACAATTCTGTAATCGCAAAATGTCTGTCATATCCAGGAACCGGACACAAGAATTTTACCTTATCTAATTTGCACCATGGGGTGTTACCACAGATTCCAAGCACCATCGCTCTGGAAATCTGATCATACATAATATTAAGACTTGAGTTACCATATACTACTACGCTGTTTTCATTGCATCCAAGCATCTCCGCAATAAGGCGCTTTGCTTCTGGAATACCGTCTAAAACACCATAGTTACGAAGGTCCATACCATTTTCACTTACCAGAGCAGTATTGGAATCAATTGCATCCAAAATTCCCATCGATAAATCCAACTGTTCTGCAGATGGCTTTCCTCTGGACATATCTAACTTTAAATTCAACGCCTTAATCTTTTCATATTCTGCTTCCAGAGAAGCTTTTTCTAAAAGCAATTCCTCTTTTGTCATTTCCTGATACTTCTGCATTTTATATTTCCTCCTACTACTGGTTTTATTTCTATTCTGTTACAGGCTCTGCTACTTGATTATCTTCGCCCTTGATTATTCTGGCTCTTAGTTATCTTCGCCATTGATTATTCTGGTTCTTAGTTATCTTCGCCATTGATTATTCTGGCTCTTAGTTATCTTTGCCCTTGATTTTTCTGGTTCTTAGTTATCTTCGCCATTGATTATTCTGGCTCTTAGTTATCTTCGCCATTGATTATTCTGGCTCTTGATTATCCTGGCTCTTGATTATCTTCACCCTTGATTTTTAAAAAGTGCTGTCTGATTTTCGCTTCATATCCCATCTCTGTTGGTTCATAAAACCTGGTTCCGACCAGTGCATCCGGCAAATATTGCTGCTCTACATAATGATTTGGGTAATTGTGCGCATATTTATATCCAAGACCATGCCCCAGCTTTTGGGCACCCTTGTAATGGGCATCCTGCAAATGTGCCGGAACCGGCGGTGTAATGTTATTTTTTACTGCGTCCATAGCAGCTTCGATGGCTCCGTAGGCCGCGTTGCTCTTTGGTGCGCAGGCTACATAAGTGACCGCCTGTGATAAAATAATCTGTGCTTCTGGCATTCCAACTCTCTCAACTGCCTGTGCCGCGGATGTCGCAACCACAAGTGCCATTGGATCGGCATTTCCCACATCCTCTGAAGCGCATATCATAATACGTCTTGCAATAAATTTGATATCCTCACCAGCATATAACATCCGTGCCAGATAATACACTGCTGCATCCGGATCAGAGCCCCGCATGCTTTTGATAAAAGCTGAAATCGTATCATAATGATTATCCCCTGTTTTATCATAGGATATCACACGCTTTTGAATACATTCGCTTGCCACATCTATGGTGATGTGAATCTGTCCGTCGTCCCCTCGCTCCGTGGTTAAAATACCAAGTTCAATGGCGGTAAGGGCTGCCCTGGCATCGCCGTTACATACGTCAGCCAAAAACTCCAACGCATCCTCCTCAATGGTTGCGTGATAAGCGCCCATACCTTTTTCCTTATCATTCACTGCTCTTTGTAAAAGGATTTTGATATCCTCTTTTTCCAGCTTCTTTAATTCAAAAATAATTGAGCGTGATAAAAGCGCGCCGTTAACCTCAAAATAAGGATTCTCTGTAGTCGCCCCAATCAGGATAATGGTTCCGTCTTCTACAAATGGTAGCAAATAATCCTGCTGTCCTTTGTTGAAGCGATGAATTTCATCTATAAAAAGAATCATTTTCTTTCCATACATTCCCTGATTATTCTTGGCTTCCTGCACCACTTCTTCCATGTCCTTCTTGCCCGCAGAGGTTGCATTAATCTGCTTAAACTCTGCACTCGTGGTGTTTGCAATCACCTTTGCAAGCGTGGTCTTTCCCGTTCCCGGTGGCCCATAGAAGATAATAGAGCTTAGCTTATCCGCTTTAATCGCACGGTACAACAGCTTATCTTTTCCAACAATATGCTGCTGTCCCACCACCTCATCCAATGTCGTTGGACGAAGTCTCGATGCAAGAGGAGATTCCGACTTACTATTCTGTTGCCGCATATATTCAAATAAATCCATGAAGTCTCCTTTCTTGCCTTTGCATAGTTTATGATTCCTTCGAGATAAGCGCTTGATTTCACCTATCTATAGTAAAATTGGCTAATTTTACCTACTTTAAATAGCATAGCACAATTTATCAGCTGTGGGAATACCTGTAGATATGAATTTTTTTTATTTTAAAAATTCATATTCATTATAAGAGAGTATTCATTTTCTAGCATTAATGTGTCAATTTGAATTTTTTTAATGAGAAAAATTCATTTTAAGATGATTCAACGTAGTATATTCTGTGTAGGCCCCCTCGCGTGGATGTCATGCGGACATGCATCTGTTCGATTCAACGTAGTATGTTCCATGTGGGCGCTCCGCGTGGATTGCGTAATCTATGTGATTGTCAGCTTTCACCAGACCCCATTTTTCTTTTTGGGTCTATGCACTTTTTTGTAATTCTCAGACCCAGAATTAATGCTTTTTTCGACCCCGGCTAACTTATTTGGGTCTATGCACTTTTTTATAATGCTCAGACCCAGAATTAATGCATTTTTCGACCCCGGCTAACTTATTTGGGTCTATGCACTTTTTTGTAATTCTCAGACCCAAAATTAATGCATTTTTCGACCCCGGCTAACTTATTTGGGTCTATGCAAAATATATTCCATGCCAGACCCCATTTTTTTCAAAAAAACAGGGTCTAGTACATATATTTTTCTATATAGACCCTTTTGCTAGCATGATGGCGCATCTACTTATCACATAATGGGTCTACGGGGAAGGAAAACTCATATAGACCCCAGCCTCTACAAAAAGTACTCTTCAATTATTCTTTTTACCTTATCAAATCCCAACGGATTATCTTTGGTCTCATAAGTTGTAATTAGCTGTACAGACGGTATTATTCCATGAAGCATATACTGTTGTATTTTTCCCGCGGCTGTTTCTACATAAGCAGGCTTATCCATCATTCCAAAATGTTCCCAGTAATATATCTTCCCGGTTCTAGGATGTCGAATTGTAAAATCCGGATAAAATGTCATATCTCCTAAATGCAATGCACACTCATAGCGAAATGGAATTCCGTTCGTATATAATTGTATGTCAATAATTGACTCTGACTTGGAACGTAGTTTTATCCCTGACGCACCTCGATGAATTAGTTGTTCTGGATACTTTGTATTCGTCTCATAATCCATATGACTCCATTCATCTAGTTCCTCAGATGTAATTGTAAATATTGGGGATAATAGTTTCTGATATTCAGATTCTTCCGTAAGCATTTTTTCTGCTTTACCAAAGTCTGAATGATGATGTCTTAGATAAGAATCAATTGCACTCTTCTCATGCAATAAATCCTCTAATAAAACCGATAAATACTTTTTTGTGGCTAACTGTTCTGCAAATTTCCGGTTCTTCTTGGGGATGTATATCTTTTGGTGTCCGTCGCTTCGATACCATTTGTATTGATTCCCATTTCTTGCACATATCAGTTTGCCTTGGGGCATTGTAGCCAACCTCTTTTGCAACTCATTAATTTCTGCTTCGAGCCTTGTGCTCTCTTGTTTCATTTTATCGTATATTATAATCTCCTCCTTGTTATTTTTTCTGTATTTAAACACAAAAAACATTTTATGTAAAGACCTTTTCACAATTTTAACTCCATAATTTTGGCATTTGGGTCTATACACTTTTTTGTAATTCTCAGACCCAAAATTAATGTATTTTTCCACCCCAGCTAACTTATTTGGGTCTATGCACTTTTTTGTAATGCTCAGACCCAAAATTAATGCATTTTTCCACCCCAGCTAACTTATTTGGGTCTATGCAAAATATATTCCATGCCAGACCCCATTTTTTTCAAAAAAACAGGGTCTAGTACATATATTTTTCTATATAGACCCTTTTGCTAGCATGATGGCGCATCTACTTATCACATAATGGGTCTACGGGGAAGGAAAACTCATATAGACCCTTTTATCATCAAATTTTACAATATCATCTACCTCTTTTATCATCAAGTTTTACAATATCATCTACCTCTCACAACAGCTTTGGGGTCTACGCAAACATAATTGTTGCATAGACCCCATTATTAGAATTGTATTAACACATTTTTACATTATTGATAGCTAATCATACCATCTATATAACCTCATTTTCCTTCACCTTCCTTGGAAAGCAGCCAGAAAGTAACTACACTACTTCTTCTTCGCCACCAGCGCATCCTCCACCACATCAATTACAATGGTGTCGCCCATCTGCACTTCATCTGCGAGAATCAGCTTTGCGGACAGGGTTTCGACATGCTTCTGGAGGAAGCGTTTCAATGGTCTTGCGCCATAAATTGGGTCATAGCCGTGCTCCACGATGTATGCCCTGGCCGCGTCCGTCAACGAAACGGATAATTCGCGGTCTGCAAGACGTGCATTCAAATCTGCCAGAAGGAGTATAATGATGTTTCCGATGTTGTCCTTAGTTAATGGCTTAAACATGATAATTTCGTCCAAACGATTTAAGAATTCCGGGCGGAAATGTGCGCGAACCACATCCATAACTGCTGCTTCTGTCTCAGCAGGAATCTGAATTTCTCCACCTGACGAAGCTCCAAGCTCCATCCTTCCATCTGCACCCGTTTTACCATCTGCGCCGACTCTACCATCTGCGTCGACTCTTCCATCTGCACCGACTCTTCCATCTACGCCGACTCTTCCATCTGCGCCGACTCTTCCATCTGCGCCGACTCTTCCATCTACGCCGACTCTACCATCTGCGTCGACTCTTCCATCTGCACCGACTCTTCCATCTGCACCGACTCTACCATCTGCGCCGACTCTTCCATCTGCGCCGACTCTACCATCTGCACTGACTCTAC
>CAYMYV010000108.1:0-7496 GCA_964394775.1 uncultured Lachnobacterium sp.
ATAAATTGCTTTATAATTCTTGGCATATTCATTTAATCCGGTGGCATCAGTCTGAATAAGAGACGCCATCTGGTCGATGAAGGAGCCTGTACCACCCGCGCAGATACCGTTCATACGCTGTTCTACATTACCACCTTCAAAATAGATGATTTTGGCATCTTCACCACCTAATTCGATGGCAACGTCTGTCTGTGGAACAAAGTGCTCGAGTGCTGTAGATACGGAAATAACCTCCTGAACGAAAGGAACATCAATATGTTTTGCAAGTGTAAGACCGCCAGAGCCTGTGATGACAGCACTGATACGGCAATCAGATAAGACATCTAAAGCCTTTTTTACAAGTCCATGCAGGGTCTCACGGATGTTTGCAAAATGTCTTTCATAGTCAGAGAATAGCAGCCGGTTATTCTCGTCTAAAATTGCTATTTTTACAGTTGTGGAACCGATGTCGATTCCCAGCTTATGTAAGCTATTACTTTTCATATGTACCTCCAATATACATAAGTGCCCATTTGGGGCAAAAGGCCAAAATACCTCATGTTACTTAAATATATTTAATAAAGTATCTTTTATTATAAAACTTGTCTTATTAAAAGACAACCTACTAAATATAAAGAATTTATGAAGATTTGGTACTAGTGTTGACAAAAAAATTGTGCTGGAAGTAGAATATTGTGTATAATGTTTTTAAAACAGGAAATTTTCAGAAAAGGATGTTGTAGAAGTATATGAATTGGATGTACAAGTTAGAACAGAAATGGGGCAGACATGCCATTTATGATTTGCATAAGTATTTTGTAATCGTGTATTTTATCGGATATGCACTGGATATGTTTGCAGGAAGCATTGTATCGGCATACTTAAGTTTTTCTGTGCCAATGATTTTGCGGGGACAGATTTGGCGACTGGTGACATGGATACTTTGTGTGGATAGTAATGGAATTTTTGGTGTTATTTTCATGTTATGCCTGATTCCAATGGGCAGAACCTTGGAGCGTTTCCTTGGAACTTTCCGCATGAATGTGTATTTGTTTGGCGGCGTCATTCTCAATGTTATTGGTGGAATTCTGGTGTATCTGGGTTCATGGCTGATTATGGGCGAAGGACTTCCGGTTCAGCTGTCGCTGTATTATATCCTGTTGACCACATTTATGGCATTGGCACTCTGCATTCCTGATGCGACGGTGAATCTCTATTTTATTCTGCCAATTAAGATGAAGTGGATGCTGGTGGTATACTATCTGGAACTTTTGTATGAGCTATACTGCTACTATTCGATTGGCGCAAACTATAGTACACAGGTGGGAATTATATATCTGTTGGTTTATGGTGCGCAGATTATTTTTGCACTGCTCAATCTTGCCCTGTTTTTCTATTTCTCAAAGATTCGTTTGACAGGAAAGCAGAAAAAACGTCAGCGTGAGTTTCGTGAACAGATGCGCGAGCCTCGTGGGGCAGCCAATATGCCAAAGCATAAATGTGTGATTTGCGGAAGAACCGAGAAGGACGCGCCGGACCTTGTGTTCCGTTATTGCTCAAAGTGTACGGGAGATAAGGAATATTGCCAGGAGCATTTGTTTACGCATACGCATAATTAGGTTTGTCTATGCCATTTTTGTTGACAAAGAAAAGGCATGAAATTATAATAAAAATAGTGCAAAAATGGGGTTGTTGCCTGTGTGTCGCAACCCCTTTTTGTTTCCTTATAGGATTCGTGTGTCAAAAGGTACTTTTACAAATTGTGTTTGGCAAATTGCACAAATACAATTTGCCAATTCAAGTGTTAGAAAGCACCTTTTGACACCTGAATCCTTATAGGAAATTGCGTCGTCAGACGCATCAAAAAGCGTCAGAATGACGCTTATTTATACTATGCGCAAGATGACTGCGCTAGTAGCAATCATAATCAATCATAATATAGAAAGCATTGACTACGCGCTGGCGTACAATGTTGGAGGATGTAGTTATGGAAAATGAAGCAGTAGTTTCCAAGAATTTTATTGAGAATATTATTGAGAAGGATTTGGCAGAAGGCCATTGTCAGAGTATCTGCACAAGATTTCCACCGGAACCAAACGGATATCTGCATATCGGACATGCCAAATCTATTTTACTAAATTATGGTTTAGCGCAGAAATATGGCGGAAAGTTTAACCTTCGTTTTGATGATACGAACCCTACTAAGGAAAGAATCGAGTTCGTAGAGTCTATCAAGGCTGACGTGGCTTGGCTTGGTGCTGATTGGGAGGACAGACTTTATTTTGCATCTGAGTATTTTGATAAGATGTATGAAGGTGCCATTGAGCTGATTAAAAAAGGCAAAGCATATGTATCGGATTTAACAGCAGAAGAGATTCGAGAGTATCGTGGAACACTGACGGAACCTGGTAAGGAAGACCCATATTCAACGAGAAGTATTGAAGAGAACCTAGACTTATTCCTTCGTATGAAAAATGGCGAGTTTGAGGATGGCAGCAAGGTTCTTCGTGCAAGAATTGATATGGCATCTGCGAACATCAATATGCGTGACCCGGTTATTTACCGTGTGGCTCATATGACACACCACAGTGCCGGAGATAAATGGTGCATCTACCCAATGTATGACTTTGCTCATCCAATTGAAGATGCAGTAGAAGGAATTACCCATTCAATCTGTACTTTGGAATTTGAAGACCACAGACCACTGTATGACTGGGTATTAATCGAGCTTGGTTACAAGAAGACCCCGGAGGATTCGCCAAAGCAGATTGAGTTTGCAAAATTATATCTTACCAATGTAGTAACCGGTAAGCGTTATATCAAGAAATTAGTAGAGGATGGAATCGTAGATGGCTGGGATGACCCACGTCTTGTTTCTATCGCAGCACTTCGTAGAAGAGGTTTCACACCGGAATCCATCAAGCTATTCGTAGAGCTTTGTGGTGTATCCAAGGCGAACAGCTCTGTGGATTATGCAATGCTTGAGTATTGTATCCGTGAAGACTTAAAGCTAAAACGTCCACGTATGATGGCAGTACTTGACCCAATTAAGGTAGTCATTGACAACTATCCGGAGGGACAGGTGGAATACCTTGAAGTAGACAACAACTTAGAGAATCCGGAGCTTGGCAAGCGTCAGGTTCCATTTACAAGAGAGCTCTATATTGACCGCGAGGACTTTATGGAAGAACCACCTAAGAAATACTTCCGTATGTATCCGGGAAATGAAGTTCGTCTTATGAATGCGTATTTCGTAACCTGTAACAGTGTGGAAAAAGATGCAGATGGCAACATCACGGCAATTCACTGTACCTACGACCCGGCAACAAAGGGTGGAGACGCACCGGATGGACGTAAGGTAAAGGGAACCATTCACTGGGTATCCGCAGAATATGGCAAGAAGGTAACGGTTCGTTTGTATGAGAACCTGATTAACGAAGAGCTTGGTGTATATAATGAGGATGGAAGCTTGAATTTGAATCCAAATTCACTTACCGTACTGGATAACTGTATCGTTGAGCCGGCACTTATGGAAGCAAAGGCATATGACAGCTTCCAGTTTGTGCGTCAGGGCTTCTTCTGTGCAGATGCTAAGGATTCTGTAGAGGGTCAGCCGGTATTTAACCGTATTGTATCACTTAAGAGCTCCTTTAAGCTTCCAACAAATCCTGCATAGCCTGGGAGGATAGGAGCAAAAGAGAAATTTGGAGGGGCGATTGGAAAAGAACTAGGGGGAAGCATGGATAATTTATTATCAGGATTAGGCAAATTTGGTTTGGACGAAACAGTAGCAAGTAATATTTTCGGGGAAGATAATGTTCCAGAGCAAAAGGATGCGACGGAGGCTGTTGCCAAAGGCATTCCAATGCAGAAGGAAGAGGATTTACTTTTACTTAAATCTGTCCGCTGTCCGGTATGTGACGGGGTATTTCGCACAACCATGATTAAGTCCGGTAGAGCGAAGAGAAAAGAACCGGATATGGACCTTCGTCCAAGATTTGAAAATATTGATACCAATAAGTATGATGTGGCATCATGCCCAAGATGTGGTTATACAGCAATTCATCGTTATTTTTCACATTTATCACCCCTTCAGGTGAAGCTAATCAAAGAGGGTGTTTGTGCAAAATTCAAAGTAGCACCAACCCGGCCAATCACAGAGATAGAAGTGTTAGATTACGATACTGCTATTGAGCGATATAAGCTGGCTCTTTACACCACAATTGTAAAAAAAGGTCAGACCAGCGAGAAGGCATATGAATGTCTTAAGATAGCATGGCTCCTTCGTGGTAAAATCGAGCAGTTAGAGGCAGAGGATGCTGATAAGAACAAAGAAGCAATAGAAGCTGCCAGGGCAGAATATGACAGCTTCTACCAGCAGGCGTTTGATGGTTATGTAAAAGCAATGGGTTCTGAGAATTATCCAATGAGTGGTATGGACCAAAGCACTGTAGATTTGCTGATTGCAGCCATGGCATACAACCTTGGAAAATATGAGTATTCGTCTCGTTTTGTATCGGGTCTTCTTGTTTCAAGAACCGCATCTAGCAACATTAAGAATCGTGCACATGAGATGAAGGAAATGATTATTGAAAAGCTTAGAAAATAAAGAAAAATATAGGTTTGAGAAAACTATCGTATATAGAGGTATACGATAGTTTTTTTAGTTGCACGCTACTTGACATATGTCAAGTGATAAATATATAATATACCGAAAGGAGGGAAGAAGAATGATTATGCAAAAGCAGGATTTAACATATTTATCATGGAGCAAAATACGAAATTCCTCTGGAACAGCAGGTTCTTTCTTAAAATCCTATTCTGATTTAGGTGGTAAAAAAATATATTATAAGTTGTCCAATTATGATGCCTATAGGGGAATTGTTGGACATGAATGTGTGAATGAAATTATTGTAGACAGACTGCTGAACATTTTAGGAGTTAGTCATTTGCATTACAACTTGATTTATGCAGATGTACTTGTAGATACTACTATTTATACGACATATGTGTGTAGTTCAGAGGATTTTAAAGAGAATGGAGAAAGCAAAATAGCATTAGATACCTTTTATCAGGCAGAGAAGATGGAAGATGAAAGTCCATTGGATTTTTGTAAACGATTTGGCTGGGAGGAGTATGTTTATGAAATGCTGGTTGTGGATTTCTTAATTCTAAATAGAGATAGGCATGGTGCAAATATGGAAGTGCTTCGCAACTCTAAAAGAAGAAGTTACCGACTTGCTCCATTATTTGACCATGGTTTATCGCTGTTGTTTCAATGTACAACAGAGGAAGAGGTTTCAAGGGTGGATGTGTTAGAGGATAAAAAGGTACAGTGTTTTGTGGGCGGAAGCTCTTCATTGGAGAATCTGAATATTATTCCGCAACAAAAGCTTCCTGTACTTCATTCTTTAAAGGAAAGCGATAAAGAAGTTCTTTTTATAGATTTGGAAAACGTAATTTCAGAAGCTTTACGTGACAAAATTTGGGATATGATTTTTTTGAGGTGGCAATGTTATGAGGATTTTTGCAATCAGAGACGAAAATGATGAATCAGAAAAGGATTTAGCATATTTATTATACTATGAAAAAGAAAAAGCATTTTATATAGAGCTGCCGGACAATGCGGACCCTTGGGAAACTCCGCTATTGCTGTCTTCGTTTGCAGAAAGACGCATAAAAACCATAAACGCTTATTGGAGTAAATTGTGGGTGCAGCAGAGAATTGTTCCGATGGATCGTCAGAACCTGGGGCAGATACTACGGGATAATGGATTGAAAGAATACGATGAATTTCAACTTCTGATGCTTGCGGACGGAAGATGTGAGCAGGATGATTATTATTTAGTTTCAATTTCGCAAGAGGAGCTATATATTAAAATGCATCAGAGGTTTGAACATAAAGTGGAGGATGTCATACCATTAGAAGAATACAGTTTACTGGTGTTTTTTCGCGATGGAATTGTTAAAAAATGCGATGCAAGAGAAATGGTAGGAACGGATACGAGGTTCTCGCCAGTGTTGTCAAATCCGGATATATTTTGCGAAATCGTGGTTCAAACTGGTGGACATGGCGTTGCCTGGGGAGTGAATCATACAATCTCAGACGAAGTCTTATATAAAACTGGGGAGCCCGTTCCTTTATCAATGAATGACTTTAAGAGTTTTATAAAAACAAGGATTGTAAGCACGAAGGAAGCAACTGAGATGCTAGACTGTTCCAGACAAAACATTGATGATTTGGTAAAGAGAGATAAACTTCATCCGGTTAAGGTGGACGCAAAGAATAAATTATTCTTAAAAACAGAAATTGAGCAACGAAATTGGCAATAGAAGATGTGTGTTTTGTGCGCTATTTGGCAATTGATGTATGGAATCCGGCAACTTACGTTTATACCACTTGTGTCAAAATTCAGGAAATGATAAGTTGTATTCAGATGAGGCGCCCATAGAATTGATATTAAGGTATATCAATTCTCAATGAAAGGAGGACGATTTTGAAAATAACCATAAATATAGACGAAAGTCTAAACGATACAGAGATTCAGATTTCTTGTAATCAACTGAGTCTGGAAACAGAAAAGATTATGGCGACACTTCGCATGCTGAACCAACAATTAATGGTTACAAAAGAGGATGAGACATATATTCTTGATGTATCAAAGATTATGTATATTGAAGCGATTGACCGTAAGACCTTCGTTTATACGATAGAAGATATTTATGAATCAAAACTGAAGTTGTACGAGATGGAGGAACGATTAGTTAATAGTGGATTTATCCGTATTAGTAAATCCTGTCTGGTACAAATCAGACATATTAAATCATTGAAGAATGATATTAATAGAAAGCTACGATTGACCTTAGAAAATGGTGAACAGATTCTCGTCTCAAGACAATATGCAGACGAGATTAAGCGAAAACTGGAGGTAATATAAATGGAAAAAAGAGAGACAATTTTTGATTATTTAGGACAGGTGCTGTGGGTATTTGGATTTACGATTTTGGTATTATTAGTTTTTTGCGTGATGTTTGGAGAAGATGCAAAGGAATATTCAACAATATTTCAGTTGGGAAGCAGTGGCTTGAGCGTTGCAACCATGCTACAGTTTGGCTTGACATCTGTAGTTTGTATAACATTCCGTTATCTGTTTTTTTCAGAGGCTGTATTTAAGAACATGAAAATCGCAACAAGAACCGTTTCAATGTTTGTATGTATCATTGCATTTATCGTTGCATGTATTATTTTATTCAATTGGTTCCCGGTAAACGATTGGTTATGTTGGGGAATGTTTATTCTTAGTTTTGGAGTCAGTGCTGCAATCAGTACAGTTCTTTCTGTAGTAAAAGAAAAACTCGAAAACAAGAAAATGGAAGAAGCCCTAAACAGATTGAAGGGCAACTAATAGAGATTAATAACTTAGGTTTTTATGTAAGAGTAAGAAAAGGGGCTGTCGCAAAATCCTTATGGCCCAAGCGGCGCCCCTATCTCTATGCCCTTCTACAGGCCACTCTAC
>CAYMYV010000109.1:0-7478 GCA_964394775.1 uncultured Lachnobacterium sp.
TATTTGGTAAACAATTACTGACATTTACACATCTCCTCATACATGGAATACTCTTCTATCGAACGTCCTGAGCCCTTGGCATTGTCTTCTGCCTTCGTCAGAACAAAAACCGGTTTATAGTATTTCTCACGAATTCTTCCCGCAATAATTCCTGCAATACTCTCATGCACATCCGGAAGATAGATAACGAGTACCTTGTCTTTTTCACAATTGTGCTCGTCATAAAAGCGAATCGCTTCCTCTACGCCAAGTCTGGTCAGCTCCTTACGCTCGTCATTTAGTACGACAAGCTCGTTGGCAATTGCCGCTGCTTCGCCCTCATCCTTTTGAAAAAACAATTCCAATGCGCGCTTTGCCGTATCCAATCTACCACTGGCATTGATACATGGCCCCAATACAAATCCAAAATGGAAAGCATCAATCTGCTCTCTCTCCAATCCACACTGAGCAATCAATGCACGCATACCAATGTTCGTGGTCTTATGAATACGCTTAATTCCTTCTTTTACAAGAATGCGGTTTTCCCCCGTAAGAGACATAATATCTCCAACCGTTGCAAATGCCACATTCTCTAATAATATTTCCGCTTCACTAAATTCAATTCCCAGCTTCTCATATAAGAGACAAACCACCTTCCATGCAACTGCTGCACCACACAAATTTTTATATGGATAGGCACATTCCTTCTGGTGCGGATTTACAATTGCATCTGCGGTGCTTCTCTTATAATGTCTTTTTCCATTGATATCCTCAAATGGAATCTCATGATGGTCGGTCACCAGAACCGTCATACCAAGCTCCTTGGCATAGGCAATCTCCTCAAGCGCCGCAATGCCATTATCACAGGTTAGTATGGTGTCCACTCCATCCTCATTGGCTTTCCCGATTAATTTCATATTAAGCCCATACCCATCATGAATACGGTCAGGAATCTGAATGCTTGCCACTGCACCCACGCGGTCCAGTGCTGTTTTCAATATATACGTAGACATCACACCATCAATATCATAATCTCCTATGATACGGATGTGTTTCTTCTGTGATATCCTGCACGCCAAAATATCCACCAGCTTGTCGCCATCCAGCAACAAATGCGGATTATGTAAATCTCTAAGGCCACCGCTTAGATAGATTCGAATATCTTCATCCTCCACCACATCCCGATTTCGAATTATTCTTGCGGTCACCTGGTCAATATTGTATTTTTCTCCGATTGCTTTAAAATCCGCTTTTTTATTAACAACTAACCACTGCTGCATATTCTACCTGCTTTAACATAAGTGCGTACACCATTTCCCATTTCAATATGTGTTTCCATCATGAAAACCATACACAAGGACATTATAACACATCTGTCCCACATACAAAATGAAAAATTATTCCTATCTTTGGATATGCTCTACATAAGCTCTGCAATTCTTGTTACTGCCACATAGATATTAGATATTTCATACCATGTATTGTAATCCACCACGCCCGTTACCGGCAGACCAAATACAGACTGGAATACCTGCACTGCTTCTCTTGTGGATGGTCCATACACACCATCTGCTCGAATCGTTGGAATTGCAGGATAAGATTTTGATATTCTGGCTAACTGCTCCTGCAGCTGTCTTACCTTATCCCCGGTAGCTCCCAAACCCAGGTTGTAGCCCGGCCAGGATGCAGGAATTCCGGAGATTCCCTCAGCTACGTTGATATACATATCATTTCCATAGAAGTATCTTAGGATTTCAATTGCTGAATATCCTTGGTCGCCTAAATACTTGGAGCCCCATTGCGTCATCCAGTTTGGACAGCTTACGCGGTCTCCATCACAGTATTGCGTAAGAATCGGCTGAGATATTCCCGGTCGTGACAAATAGTTCTCAAACTGCTCATCTACGATTCTTGAAATACTCTGATAATAGTTTCTGCCGGGAATAAATTTGTGGTCATAGGCAGTTGATGAGGTAATGGTAAACTGGTAGCCTTTTCCCCTGTACCATTCTGTATACACGCGGTTTAGGGTAAAAGACATAATTGCCAAAACATTTGCGCGTATCGTAGCATCCGGCCATGTTGCATAGATTTCGCTGGAGGCTACATTTTTGATGTAATCACGATAGCGGACATAATAATCTCTGGCAGTATTATCACTTGGATTACCATCATGCACTACTATAAATTCCGGAATTACGACACGGCTAAGAACAATCTCCCCCGTTTCAGTAACCGATTTTACCTCCTCCTCCGGAATCTTTGGCGGATAATCCCCATACAGGGTATGCGGTCCGATAACAATATTATTTTGCGCCGGTGCTGCAGCATCCAGTGACTCCATCATAACCGGCTGTTCGGAAAATTCCTGTGACATCACCTCAATCCCCGAGATTTCGATTTCACGGAAGCCTTCCGCTTGTACGATAATGGAATATTCCGCATATGGCTGTCTGTCCTGTGGCTGCATAGAATACTCCAGTGGTGGTGTTCTAAGGGTAATGGTTGGCGCCACCCCTGATTGGTCTGTTGTTATTTCTTCAATGGTATCCTGCGGTCCTCCTGTGTAAGTAACCAAAATTCTTGCATTCTGTACCGGTGTACCGTCCGATTGCGAGACAACACGAATGCGCAGCTGTCCTTCATCAATCTGGTCCTGCATTGGGGTTACATCTGCGGCTGCACGAAGTATCGCTTGGTCACGCAAACCGCTTCCACCATACATATCTTTGGTATGACTTCTATATGGACTCATAAATTCTCCTTAGCCGATGCCTTGGCACCAGGTTCTTAGTCTCCCCACATTTTATGCAGAAAACTTTCAATTGTTGCATATCTACTATCTTTTTTGATATAATATAAAAAATCATTTTATTAAGGGGTTAAAATAATGCATTCATTTCAACCATATCCAATTGACATGTTAGAGTTTAATCCATTCACCAAGCTTGGTAAGGAATGGGCACTTGTTACTGCGGGAAGCAAACAGGAATGTAATACTATGACCGTCTCCTGGGGAGGCTTAGGTGTTATTTGGGGGAAAAATGTAGTTTACATTTTTGTAAGAGAATCCAGATATACTAAAGAATTTATTGATAATGGAGATTTTTTCTCACTATCCTTCTTCGACCCATCCTATCACACAGCACTCGCTTACTGTGGCGGACATTCCGGTCGTGATGAAAACAAATGGGAAAAGGCCGGACTTACTCCTGCATTCCGTCACAGCATCCCATATCCTGACGAAGCAAACCTCGTAATGCTTTGCAAGAAAATGGCTGCTGTTCCAATGCCGGAAGAGACCTTTACAGACAACAGTGTTATGGGAACCTGGTACAAAGACAACGATATGCACACAATGTATGTGGGTGAAATTATAGAAGTAATGGCTCGCTAAAAAGCGAGCCATTTTTTACCTATTCTTTGTACTAATTGATTCAATCGCCACTGCACCACCGCGTACAATATTGATGCGTTTAAATCTGGATTTTAACAATGCAATTAATTCATTATTCTTGCGTTCTATTAATGTACATTCTAACAAAACACTATCTTCTCCAATATCCACAACCTTGACATCAAATACCTGTGCAATCTGGAACACTTCCGCTTTTTCCTCTGATGTAATGTTATTGACTTTGACATACAACAGCTCCTTCATATGCGTCGGTGTATCTGTAAGGTCCATTACCTTGATTACTTCTACCATGCGGTTTAACTGTTTTTTGACCTGCTCAAACGTGATATCATCACTGGTTACACCAATCGTCATACGGGAAACGGTTTCATCCTCTGTAGTACCTACCGTAAGGGAATGCAGGTTGTAGGATTTTCCTGCAAAAAGCCCTGCAACCTTGGCAAGCACGCCGACTTCATTCTCTACATACATAGCAATCCATCTGTTTTTCATTGTCATGGCCTTTTCCTCCTACTTCAATATCATTTCGCTCATTGGATTTCCACCCTTAACCATTGGAAGCACGATTTCGTCTGTAGAAATCAGAAATTCAATAATGGTTGGAGCATCCGCATGCTTCTTTGCCTCTGCAAAAGCAGCATCTATATCTTCTTCCCGTTGTACACGGATACCATAAGCACCATAGCTTTCTGCCAGCTTCACAAAATCCGGTGTGTATGGCGGACAGGCTGCATTTGGTCCTTTACACTCGTTTGGACAGGTCGAACGACGTCTTAAACAGGTAGCACTGTAGCGTTTGCCATAGAACAGCTGCTGCATCTGACGCACCATACCCAGATAATAATTATTTAAAATACATACAGTAACGGCAGCCCCCTGTGTTACGGCTGTTGCCATTTCCTGAATATTCATTTGCATACCGCCGTCACCGGAGATGCATACAACGTCTGTGTCCGGATTTGCTATTTTGGCACCAATTGCTGCCGGGAATCCAAAGCCCATAGTTCCAAGACCACCAGAGGTAATCATCTGATTGTTAGGTCCCATCTCAAGATACTGGGTTGCCCACATCTGATGCTGTCCTACGTCTGTTACATAGATGCCGTCCGGGTAATTTTTATTAATATGCTCCATAATCATCTGTGGAGTCATACCCTTATCACGACGCATTTCCAGTGGATTCTCAGCCTCCCACTCTGCAATTTCTTCCATCCAGCCTTTTAACTTCTTAGGTTCTGCCCATTCAACTAATTTCTCCAAGGCAAGTTTTGCGTCTGAAACAACAGGAACATCTACCACTACGTTACGCGAGATGGATGCTGTATCAATATCAATATGTATAATCTGTGCCTTTGGCGCAAACTCATTCAAATCACCCGTGATACGGTCATTGAAACGGGTTCCAATGGAAAACAGAACGTCACATTCACTAACGGCTTTGTTTGCCGCATATTTTCCATGCATACCACAGTTACCAATGTATAGCTCATGGGTGGTAGGAATCGAGCCTTTTCCCATAATTGTCGTAACCACAGGCACCTTCATCTTCTCGGAAAACTCTAATAACAAGTCATTTGCCTTGGCAAGATTAACACCTCCACCAGCTAAAATAAGTGGTTTTTTCGCAGTCATTAACAGCTTGAAGGCTTTTTTCAGCTGACCTACATGAACACTGCTGCATGGCTTATATCCACGAATATCAACATAGGATGGATAAGCTGCAGAGCCACTTTCTGTTTGAATATCCTTTGGAATATCGATGAGTACCGGTCCCGGCTTACCGGAGCTTGCAATCTGGAATGCCATTTTAATAATTCTACCAAGGTCCTCACGTTTTCTTACCGTTACACCATATTTTGTAATACTTCTTGTCATTCCAACGATATCAACCTCCTGGAACGCATCATTACCTATAAGGCTTAATGGCACCTGACCGGTAAAACACACCAATGGAATATTGTCATAATGTGCATCCGCAAGACCTGTCATGATATTTGTTGCACCAGGGCCGCTGGTAACAAGACATACTCCCACCTTGCCTGTGGATTTGGCATATCCTTCTGCTTCATGGATTAATCCCTGTTCATGACGTGGCAAAACCACTTTAATAGAATCCTGCTTATATAATTCATCAAATAAATCTGTAACGGTTCCTCCCGGATACCCGAATATGGTATCTACTCCTTCTTCCTCTAAGGCTTTAACAAATAACTTTCTTCCTGTTATATCCACTCTCATCACCTCATTTTTCACGCTTGTGTGCGTAAACTCCTTTATGCACCTTTTAGTAGCGGCAATCTGCGAACATTATTTCACTTTCTCATATCTGTAGAAATAAAATTCCAAATCGAAGTAAGTCTGTTCTTCGCTATCCGCCACGACCTTCCATTCCGGCTTTTCATCCAGATTTGGGAAATACGCATCTGCATCATATTCATATTCAATCTTGGTGATATGAGCCACGTCGCATTCATCTACCAATGCCTTATAAATCTGCTCGCCACCAATGATATAGATGTCTTCACTATGATATTTCTTTAGTTCCTCGCGCAATTCTTCCATAGAATGAACGACAATGGCATCGTTTACCTTGTAATTTGGGTTACGTGTCAGCACGATGTTGGTACGATTCTTAAGTGGAAGTCCGTTTGGAAAGCTCTCAAGAGTTTTTCTCCCCATGACGACGACTTTTCCTGTGGTTGTTTCTCTAAAAAATTTCTGATCCATAGGAATACGGACCAAAAGCTGATTGTTTTTGCCAATAGCCCAGTTTTTATCTACTGCTGCGATTAAATTCATGCTGCTTACCTCACTTTATTTATCCCAATCTAATACAATCCATTAAATTGCAATTGGAATATCCTTAATCTGTTCACCCGTTACATAATCTATCAGTTTAATGTCATCTGTTGTAAACTGGTAAAAATCCTTAATCTCCGGATTAATCCAGAATTTTGGTGCAGGATACTGCTCTCTCTCTATAAGCTCCTTCACAATTGGTATATGTCTGTCATATATGTGAGCATCTGCAATCACATGCACCAGCTCACCAACCTGCATATCACAAACCTGTGCTAACATATGTACCAGCACTGCATACTGACATACATTCCAGTTATTTGCTGCAAGCACGTCCTGAGAACGCTGATTTAAAATTGCATTGAGAACCAATTTCTCCTCGCCCGGTCTTTGAGTGACATTAAAGGTCATGCTGTATGCACATGGATATAGATGCATCTCACTCAAATCCTGATGCACATAAATATTAGTCATAATACGACGGCTGAATGGATTGTTCTTAAGGTCATAAATCACTCTGTCCACCTGATCCATCATACCCTCTTTATACTGATGCTTCACACCCATCTGATATCCATAAGCTTTACCGATAGAGCCTGTCTCGTCTGCCCATTCGTCCCAGATGTGTCCCTTTAAATCATTGATGTTATTAGATTTTCTCTGCCAGATCCAAAGCACTTCGTCCACGCAGGTCTTAATCGCAGTTTTGCGAAGCGTAAGTGCAGGAAACTCCTTAGATAAATCATAACGATTGACGACACCGAATTTCTTGATTGTATAGGCACTTGTACCATCTTCCCAAACAGGACGAACCTTTTCACCTTCTGTACTGGTTCCGTTTTCAATAATATCCTTACACATCTCCACAAATACTTTGTCTGCGTAGCTCATGTTTTGTTCCTCTCTCTCCGCCATAAAAATATTACGGCTATCTTAACTAAGTATTGTACTGAAAACCAGGGGGAAAATCAAGATATTGTTATATGGAAAATATAAAATTATTGTCATTTTCTATTTTTAGATACCTTTGAGAATATAATCTTTCACTATTGCCCATAGCTTTAAAAACCTAATACAAATACATACCCATTTAACACTCAAGGGTCCGCAAAATAGTAAATTCTATATAGACCCTACAAAAGAGATAGACGGAAAAAAGCGTCGAAAGACGCATCAAATTACAAGTTCGCTGGCGAACCCGCAAGGCTGTCGCAAAATCCTTATGGCCCAAGCGGCGCCCCCTGTCTCTATGCCCTTCTACAGGCCACTCTACGAATTTAGG